>JAUUZB010000993.1 GCA_030590185.1 Deltaproteobacteria bacterium | reverse complement strand
TGGGGGTCGACGGCCTCGGCGGCACCCAGAGCCATTGGACCGTGGGGTCATACACGGACGTGGTCCTGGTGCACGGCGGTGCCGTTGCACCCATTGATGTCGACCTGCCCAACGACGATATCCTGACCCTGACGTTCACGCCGTCCGCTGCCTTCGACACCGACGCCCTGCCCGACGTCACCACGACCTCCACTCCGGGGCTGACCGCCTTCGATGGCAGCCCCCTGACGCCGGTGATCTCCGGCGCCGTCGATGAAGTCGATGGCGCCGCACCGGTACTCGTGGCCGCCGCCGCCACGCCGGGATTTCCGGGGCTCACGGTTACCTTCTCCGAAGGGGTCTCCACCACCAGCTGTACCGCCGGCGGAACCGTCGAACGTGCCGACTTCTCCTATCCCGATCCAAGCGGCATCGGTGCGGTCACCGATGTCTCGTTGACGGCCCAGAGCGCCTGCGATGGGCAGGTGACGCTGACCGGCAATGCCGACTACACCGTCGACGACCTCGGCAACGACACCATCGCGCCCGAGCTGACCATCATCGATGATGCGGGCATTTCCGCGGTGGGACTCTCCCGGGTCATAGGGGAGGCGAGTTTGCCGATGGTGTTCAACGCTACAACCCTCGACGTCGATGGCGACGGCCACCTCGACCACTACCGGGTGACCTTCACCAAGGCGGTCAACGACTCCACCTTCCCGGGCTTCGTGCCCGGCGGTGAGGGCACCACACAAACCGACTGGCACGTGGCCGGCTACACCGGCGTCGTGCTCGCCCACGGTGCCGAAGCCCTCCCGCTCATCGACATCGTCGACGACGACGTGCTCTACCTACGCTTCGCCCCCTCCGCCCTGTTCGATACCGGGGCCCTTCCCCAGCTGACGACCGAGGTAGACCCGAGCCTCGTCGCCTTCGACGGTGCCCCCTTGGGCGAGGTGACGACTGTCGACGTCCTCGAAGAGGACGGGGCCGCTCCGGTGCTCCTGGGAGCCATCGCCCGGCTCGGCACGGATCTGTTGACCGTCACCTTCTCCGAAAGGGTCAGCTCCCAGGGAAGCTGCGGCCCCGATGGCACTGCTGGTGGAACAATCGCTGGCCTCGCCGATTTCGCCTACACGGACGGGGGCGGGCCGGTCGACGACGTGGATGGTCTCGATATCCCCGCATGTAGCGGGCAGGCGCAGTTGGAGGCCCTCAGCGGGGGTGCCACCGCACTGTACGGCGCGGCGGATCTCGACGCCGACACCATCGCTGGCCAGCCCAGTATCCGCGATGACGCGGGCAATGCCCTGCGGCCCGTCCTGGTTACCGTTCGTGGAACCGCCTTCGACCCACCGCTGCTGACCAAGGCCGAAACCCTGGACGAGGACCAGAACGGCCTTATCGACCACCTGCGGCTGACCTTCTCACGCCTGCTCAACGACGCCACCTTCCCGGGCCACAATGCCGACGCCCTCGGTGATACCCAGACCCAATGGTCGGTCGCCACCTACACGGGGGTACGACTCGCCCACGGCATTGCGGCTCCCGCCGGCGAGGTCGACCTGCCCAACGACGCGGTCCTCTATCTACGCTTCGACGAGGGCGGCACCTTCGATACCGGCAACCTGCCCGAGGTCACCACCACCGCGACCCCGGGTCTCGAGGCATTTGATAGCTCGCCCTTGGCCCAGGTCGACCCCGGCACTGTGAACGAGACCGACGCAGCGGCACCGATCCTGGTCGCCGCCGTTGGCGAGGAGGGGCAGACCGCTCTCGTCGCATCCTTTAGTGAGGCGGTCTATGGTACGGCAATCGCCGGTTGTCCCGGAGGTGCGCTCGCCGCCGGAGATCTACGGTACCTCAACACCACGGCGGGAGGCGCGACCGCCATCTCCACGGTGACCGATGGGGACGGCTGCGACACGGTGGTCGATCTGCAGACCGATGCGGTAATGGCGTCCGGCGACATCAACAGTGACGCGCTCATGCCCAACAACGGCACCATCTTCGATGCTGCCAGCAATACCGCCCCCATGATCTCAAAGGCCATCTCCGCTGTGGTACGACCGACCGTGACGGCCGCACGCACCCTAGATGACGATGGCGACGGGCGCATCGACTACTACGAGCTGACCTTCTCGACGTCGATGAATGACTCGACATTCCCAGGGTATGTGGCGAATCAGCTAGGCACCGCACAGACCCACTGGCTGGTCGACGGATATATCGATGCCCGTCTAGCCCACGGCACCGCGGCACCCGAGGCCGACACCCCCAACGACGAGATCCTCTATCTCGCCTTCGACGAGGGCATCGGCTTTGACGGCGAGGTTGTCCCCGACCTGACCACCACCGCTACGCCTGCTCTTCGGGGCAGCGACGGCTCCGCGATTCTCCCCATCGCCACCGGCGATCTCACCGAGACCGACGGCGCAGCCCCCTTCATCTGGAAGGCGACCATGGAGATCGGCTCTGACTTCTTGAATGTCTTCTTCTCCGAGCCGGTCGGCACGACGGGGACCGCCTGTGGCACCGTCGACGACACCGCCTTCAACTACTTCAACGACTCCGGCGACGGAGTCTCCTCCCTCATCGGCGCCACCGATCCCGACGGCTGTGATGAACGGATCGTCCTGACCTCCAATGTCGACTTCATAGAAAACGACAAGAATGACGCTTTCATGCCGTTTGGGGCAGCCATCTTTGACTCCGCGAACAACGAGGTCACCGCCTCAATCATCGATGTCGACGGTGTCACGCCACCAGAGTTCCTGCGCGCCGACTCTGCCGGCGCAAAATCGGTCCGTCTCGAGTTCACCGAGCCGGTCGACCCATCGGTCACCGAACTCGATGCCACCTATCTGTACCGATCGGACCCCGCAGGCTGCGACCCGGGGGCGGACCTATTGCCCATAGCTGCCACGGGCACGAGCGCGGACAACACCGTCTGGTTCTTTGAAACCAGCGCCCAGAGCAGCACCTGCCGCTACTACATCGAGATTATCGGCACGATCACTGATCTCGACGAGGG
>JAUUZB010000516.1 GCA_030590185.1 Deltaproteobacteria bacterium | reverse complement strand
CTGCACACCAATTGCGGCGGCGACAGTGGCGGCACGCTGGAGTTGACCGAGAACGGCGCGATCTGCACCCGGCCCGGGGCTCGTCTTCGGATCGTGGTCGGCGCGAGTCATCTCGCCGAGCAGAGTGTACGCACCGACACTCACGACGCGGGCGCCTGGGACCAACGCACCCACGAGGTGCTCAAGACCGTGGTCTGGGCCACGGCGCCGGAGCGGGTGGAGTTCCTGACGGTGCTGGTGCCGGAGCGCTGGCTCGAGGGAGTCGGTGACTACGAAGCGGACAGCGGGCTGAGCGTCGGGGTCGGTGATGGGGTTGTGTTCCATTGGTCCGCCGGGGAGCAGTTTTGCGAGGCCTGGATCGGTTTTCCCAAGGATGTGCGCACTCCGTCGGACGAGCGGTTGCTGGCCGCGGGCGCCGGCGCCTATTGCCGTGACCCGCAGGGCCTGGGTGGCTACTTCGCCGGCACGCCCGAGGATCCCGAGTTGATCGTCAACGGGCGCTTCGAGCTTGGGGGGGACGGCCGCGTTTCCGATTGGCGACTGGCGGTGCTCGGCCAGGGCGAGGAGCTGGAGAGGACGTTCCTGTTGGTACCCGAGGCCGCCGACCGGGTCCCGGACGGCGCCTGCGCCCATGGGGTGGTGGGGGATGGCACCTGGTTGTTGTCCCTGGTGGCCCCGGGCGTCGTGACCACCGCGTCGAGTGCCTCGGCGACCGTGGCCAACCTGCGGCTGCAGGGGCATCGTTTTGGCGAACCGCTAACCGTGCCGGTTGGGGAGCCGCTGGTGCTCGATAGTGGTGGCTCCTGTGGCGTGACCGATCTGGACCGGAGCTGGCGCATCGGTCGCGTGCCGGAGCTGTCGACCATTCCGGTGGCCGAAGTGGCGGACCGGAGCGCCACCCTCGAGCTGACGCCTGACCTACCTGGGGTTTACCGAGTGCAGCTCCGCCTCGGTGAGGAGTCGGACGCGGAGATCGAATTCGAGGCGGTCGGCGTGCCCCTGCCCATGGTACCGGGCGACGACGGCGGTCCGAGCGGCGGTGACGGCCCAACCGTGGGTGATCCAAAGGGCTGTGGCTGCGCGGGGGTCGGCCTCAGCACCGGCACCGCGGGCATCATCGACTGGCTCATCTTGATTCCGTGGCTCGCCTGGGTACGCCGGCGTCGCTTGGCAAGACCGCGGGGAATGGACGAGACTCGCGCCCCATGACCACCGGCACCGACGATCCCTACGCCACCCCCGGCAGCTCCCTGGCGCCGAAGCATTCGGGTAGCCGCTCCGGGTTGGTCGTGCTCGCCGCCATTGGCGGTGCGTTGCTGATCGTCGGTCTGATCATGGTGGCGGCGCTCACCACCGAGAGCCACCCGGTCTACGATGAGGACCGCCAGGTGCTGGTGACCGCCGCGGATCTCGCGGTCTACGTCGAGGGGCTCGAGCCGGTGCCCGCGGTGGAGGTGATTACCAAGGAGCGCTATCTGGATGGGGCCTGGGAGATCAGCTACGAGTACGACCACCCACAGGGGGAACCGGTGGTCTACACCACCTGCTCGGTGATGCTCGACGCTAAACGCGAAGACGCCGCGACCACCTACATGTCGATGAAGGTCGGGCTCGGCATTGGGCTGCAACTGGCCGAGGGGGACGCCGTGCGGCAGAAGGAACGCAACGATCTGTTCGCCTGGGGCGACCAATCTCACAACGCCCTGTTGATGCGTGGCTCGGATCCCGTGGGCAACGCCTTTGTCGCCCGCAAGGACACGCGGGTCTTCATGCTGGTTACCGCCGGGGTCTACTTCGACACCGCTGACGCCCTCGAGGAGCTCCTGCGACCCAAGCTCGAGGCGCTCGATCGATACCAGCCCCGGGAGTGATGTGCGTATCCAGATAACATCGACCGCGGTGGCCCGGTGACCCGCGCCGCTAGTTTTGAGCAGGGGCCGATCCGGCCACCGAGCGAAGCCCACAGCCTGCTGGTGCGGGTGACCCGTAGCTGCTCTTGGAACCGCTGTGCCTTTTGCCCGGTCTACAAGGGCCAGAGCTTCTCGGCCCGCACCACCGAGGAAATCCTCGCCGACCTCGACGCCATGGCCGAGGTGGTCGCCCGGCTCGAAGAGTTGGCCGAGGACCTGGCCGGCGGCGAGCTGACCCGCGAGCTGTTGCACCAGGTGATGATGAACCCGGCCATGGCGCCGGCCCGGCCGGTGGCCTGGTGGTTGTTCCACGGCGGCCGCACCGTGTTCCTGCAGGATGCCAACGCCCTGGCCGCGCCCGAGCAGAAGATCACCGCGGTGCTCGAGGGGATCGCGGCGCGCTTTCCCAGGGTTGATCGCGTCACCTCCTACAGCCAGACGCGGACGCTCAAACGCACCCCTCTCCCGCGCTTGATCGCCTGGCGCGAAGCCGGGCTCAGCCGCGTCCACGTAGGCCTGGAGAGCGGCTCGGACGCGGTGCTCGCGCAGATGGTCAAGGGGACCGACGGCGCCAGCCACCTCGTCGCGGGACGCCGGGTGTTGGAGGCGGGCATTCACCTGTGCTGCTACGTGATGCCCGGGTTGGGCGGCGAGGCGTTGAGCGCTGACCACGCCCGGGCCACGGCCGAGGTGTTGACCGCGATCCAACCGAGCGCCGTGCGTCTGCGCTCGCTGATGGTGGCGCCCTTCGGTCCGCTGGCGGAGCTGGTGGCGGACGGTGCATTCGTGCCGCTCGACGACGTGGCCATGGTGCGGGAGATCCGCGCGCTGCTCGCCGGCATGTCCGAGGTAGCGACCGAGATCGTCAGCGACCACGACCTGAACCTGCTAGCGGAGATCGAGGGGCGGTTGCCCGCGGCGCTGCCTCGGTTGCTGGAGATCTGCGACACCTTTTTGGATCTCGCTCCGGTTGACCAGCACCGCTTCATCTTTGGGCGGCGAGCCCGCCTGATCGGCAGGGTGGAGGATCTCGCGGCGACCCGCGACCGCATCGACGAGGCCGCCGGGCGCATCGGTTTGGATCTGGAAGGCTCCATCGATGAGGTCGTGCAGGGGCTGCGGCGGGGGATGGTGTAGGGCGCGGCTCAGGTGCTCGGCGGAAATTTGAGCCCGAGCACCCAGCGCTCCCAGGTCGCTTGGAATGCGGTCACATCCTTGGTGCCGAGGATCGCCTGGAGGGTTTGGTAACCGGAGGGATCGGCGCGGTGGTCGCGCCGGAACTGTCGGTAGAAGCGTCGCAGGGTGCCCTGCTCCTGCAGGTAGTAGAGCAGGTAGCGCGCCTGGGCGTAGTTGCTGCCCGGGTCTTCGTCGTAGAACTGCCGAACCGTGGTGTGGGTGAGCTGCCGGAAGGTAGGCAGCTCGCCGGCGCGGATCGCGTCCTGCAATCCGGCCAACCGCCAGTTGGTGAGGCCCCGGATGTGGCCGTCCCGCTCGGCGCACTGTTCGTACATGGAGCCGAGCCCTTCGTTGAGCCAGGCGGGCGCCGCCGGGAAGTTGGCGTCAACGAACGGGTGGACGATCTCGTGCACCAGGGTGCCGCCGCCGGTCTCGATGTTCATGATCAACGCCTTCTCGGTCTCGGAGTAGTAGCCGAAGGGCGTGTCCGGCCGGTCGCGGAAAATGCTCCAGGTGTGCTCCACGTAGGAGGCGGCGTCCTCGAACAACCAGATGTCGATGATGTGGCGAGGGTCTTTGGCGAAGTAGTCGCGTTTGAGCAGGCGCACCGCCCAGGCCACGGTTCCCTCGGCGCGGCGTTTGACCGTGGCTGGGTCCTCGTCGCCGATCACGAAGAAGGGCGGCTGGAGAATCACGGTGAAGCCGGGGGGGACTCTCTCGTTCAGCAACCTGGCGTGCCGGGCGTAGTCGGCCTGGCTGAAGCCAACCACCGGCGGCGGAGGCGCGATGGCATCGGGTTGGGCGGCGGGAGGGGCGGCGGTGAGGGCGGTGAGAAAGAGCAACGTGGCCATGGCGGGCCTCCCCAGATCTCAACCAACCCGCGGCCCCTCACATTCCCGGCGCCACGCCGTGCAATTTGATCCCTACGGCTCGTAGACCGGCTTAACCCACGCCAGATCCGCCGCGATGTCGCGATTGTTCTCCCACGGCTTTTTGTTGACGATCCGTGGGGTCAGCCGCAACAGGCAGCCCTCGGGCAGCTCGCCCGCTGGCAGCCGCTCGAGGTCGTTGTCGATGGTGGCGGTGTCCGGGTATCCGGAGCTCGCCGCGTCAAAGGCGTCGTTGACGTTGAAGCGGACGGTCTTCTCACCCACTTCGAACACGGTGCCGTCGGGGTAGAGGATTTCGATTCTTACCTTGACCGGGTTGTTGATGAAGGGCGCGTCGGTGACGCCGTGGCGCTTGATCTCCACGTCACCGTAGGCCTCCTCCTCGACCGTGTCGAACCAGGCATCGCCACGGAACGGCTGCCAGCCGCGGTCGCCGGGCGCGCGGCGGTTGAGCTCCAGATCCTCGAGCTTGCGGGTGTCCTGGTACTCGACCTCGACGCTGAACAGGGTGCGACTCTCCAACGGGATCAACACCGCCTGGCCGTCGCGGATGCGGCGATCATCGTACGGGACCTCGAATCG
>JAUUZB010000783.1 GCA_030590185.1 Deltaproteobacteria bacterium | reverse complement strand
GGCCTGGAGGTTCGCCAAGGTCTGCTCGTCGCCGTGCATGTCCTTCTTGCTGATGATCACCAGCCCTTGGCGCAGGATGAACAACCCCGGCGTCTCCTCCTCCTCCACCAGCAGGTTCTCGCCGTCCTTGAATGAGCGGGCCTGGAAGCGCTTCTTGAGCTCCGCCTGCTCCTCGGCGGTCAGCCCCTCGATCAACGTACCGTATGCGTCTTGCACCAGGATCTCTCCACTGCCCCGGGTATAAGTACCGGATAACCCCCGCTCGCCAGCACCGTCAAGCGTGCCTGCCTTGACATCGCTGTCGTGAGACCTATACTTGCATAGTGGCACAAATGAGAAAGAGTAAGACCGAGCAGCGGATCCTCCTCGACACCGCTTCCTGTTGCCCCAGTATCGCGGACAGCTTCGCCCCGGAGCTGTTCAAGGCGCTGGGGGATCCGAACCGCCTCGTCATTCTGGCCGATCTGGCCCAGGCGTGCGGTCCGAAAACGGTTAGCGAGATCGCGACCTGTTGCCCGATCGACCTCTCGGTCGTCTCCCGACACCTACGCCAGCTGCGCCAAGCTGGGGTGGTGGAGGCTGAGAAGAAAGGCCGGGAGGTTTACTACACCGTCCGCTACGGCGAGCTGGCGCGCGTCCTGCGGCGAATGGCGGCGGCCATCGAGGCCTGCTGTCCCACTCAACCCGAGCCAGGAGCATGAACGTGTCTACGAACGATCGCGAACAAACCCGAGCCCAGGTCTCCGAAACCTACACCAAAGCCTTGACCTCAGGCACCGGCAGCTGTTGCGCGCCGCCGAGTGCATCAGGGGCCTTCGCCGGCGGCTGTTGCGGGCCCGCTCCGGAGGTGCAGCCGAAGGGGTCCATCGCCCGGGTGGCTGGATACGGCACGACCGAGCTAGGCGGTCTGCCGGACGACGCGGTGGTCAACTCCTTTGGCTGTGGCAACCCGCTCGCCTTTAGCGGGGTCGAGCCCGGGCAAACAGTCCTCGACCTCGGCGCCGGCGCCGGGATCGACGTCATCCTCGCGGCTCAGCGGGTCGGGCCAACCGGGCAGGTGATCGGGGTCGACATGACCGACGCTATGATCGCGCGGGCCACAGACAATATTAGAGCAGCCGGTCTCGACAACGCCGAGATTCGCCAGGGAATCATCGAAGAGCTACCGCTGGAGGATGGCACGGTCGATTGGGTGATCTCGAATTGCGTGATCAACCTGTCGCCGGAGAAGCCGCGGGTCTTTGCCGAGATCGCGCGGGTGCTCGCGCCCGGGGGCCAGATTTCGATCTCCGACATCGTCGTGCAGGAGCTGCCGACGTGGGCCCGGGAGAGTCAGGCGCTCTACGGAGCCTGCGTGGCGGGAGCGATCAGCGAGGCGGACTATCTCCAAGGGCTGCGCGACGCCGGCTTGATCGATGTCGAGGTGACGGAGCGCATGGTCTACGACGCGAGCCAGGTGCGGGGGTTCTTGAGCTCCGAGGAGGCGGTGACGGAGGTCGGGGAGCTCGATGAAGCGCAGATTGAAAAGATCGTCGCGGAGATGACCGGCAAGGTCTGGAGCGCAAAATTCGTTGGGCGGCGAGGCCAGTAGGGTTCGGCTCGGGAGCGGGCGCGCTCGTCGCCCGCCCCGGGCACGCTCCTACCTGTGCCGCCAGGTTTCGAAGTCAACCTTGATCCGACCGGCGATCACGCCGTGGGCCCAGAAGCAGCGGTGGCACTGGCAACCCTCGCGGTGCGGGGTGCCAGCGAGCCATTTGCGTGCCGCCTGCACCGGCACCTCGACCTGCTCCAACGCCAGCTGCAGCTCCTCCATCTTCTTGGCTCGATCGCGCGCCTTGGCCATCGCCAATCTCTACATCGCCCGATGGTGCGGTCACAAGCCGAAGCCAGGGTTGACCGACCTACCTTGGCGACTTATATGTGTGCGCCGGGCCCCGGGAACGTGGAGCCCTCACGAGGAGAAACGGTATGCTGCTGAAACGTCTAATCTTTGCCGTCCTTTGCGTCGGCCTCCTGGGCCCCCTGTCCTGTAAAACGGCAGTGCCTGAGGGCGAGCTGGTCGCCAAGGTGAACGGCAAGGGCATTTCCAAGGCTGCTTTCGACGGAATGGTCGAGCGCAACATGGCGCGCTACCAGGGTCACGGCCACACTCTGCCCCCAGGGATCGAGAGCCGGATCAAAGAGAGCGTGCTGCGGCGCATGATCGACGACAAGGTGATCGCCCTCAAGGCGGAGGAGTCCGGCATCTCGGTCACCGACGCCGAGCTGGATACCAAGTTCCAGGAGCACAAGGATCGCTTTCGCACCGAACAGGCTTTCACCGACTATCTCAAACGTTCCAACAACACCGCCGATGCGATGAAGCAAGACCTGCGTCGCAACATGCTGCGCGACCAAGTCGTCGAGAAACTCTCCGGCGCCATCGACGTGACCGATGAGGACGTGGGCAAATATTACGAGGAGAACAAGCAACGCTTCATCGAGAAGGAGCAGATCAAAGCGGCCCGCATCCTGCTCAAGCCGGACGTGGCGCCCGGGGCCAGCGACGCGGATCTCCAGGCGGCCGATGGCCGGGCCCAGAGCCTGGCCCGGGAGGTCTACACCAAGGCCACCAGCAACGGCACCGACTTTGGTGGCTTGGCGGCCCAGTACTCGATGGGCCCGGAGAAGAACCGCCGCGGCGAGCTCGGCTGGCTCACCCGGGGCCGGATGCCGCCCCCCTTTGACAACGTCGCCTTCAGCCTCGAACCGAACGGCGTCTCTGAGCCGGTCAAGATCAAGAACGCCTGGGAGATCATCAAGGTCACCGAAAAGCGCCCGGAGCGGCAGCGCACCCTCGACCAGGTCAAGGAGAACATCCGCAACTCGCTGCTGGCGCGCCGGCGCAACGAGAAGCGGCGCGACGTCCTGCGCAACCTCAAGAAGGATGCTCAGGTCGAACACCTGATCAAGCTCGAGCGTCCCACCCCGACCCGGCCTGGCCAACCGCCGATGGGTGGCCAGGGCCCGCGGTCCAACGCCGACTTCAAGGCACCCCGCAACCCGCGCCCGATGATGCCGGGCCAGCCGAATCCAGCTGGTCGCGGCCCGATGGCGCCGGGAGCGATGCAGAAACGCCAATTGATGGCGCCGGGCGCCCCCCCCCCGGGTGCACCTCCCCCGGGTGCGCCAGCACCTGCGCCGGGCGCACCGGCACCGACGCCGACACCCGCGCCGGCCCAACCGCCGGTGGAATAGACCCGCCGCGGTCCGTGACCGCCGTTTGTCGCGCCGCGCACCCTCGGGTTATACTCGTAGGGCTGGCGACCGACCGCAGGCAGGAACGAGGCGTATAGGGCAGTGCTCCCACGTTTGAGCTCTGTCCGAGAACATCATGCTGGAGCAGTTCAACCAGCAGGAGCCCGCACGGATCCTCGTCGTCGATGACGAGGAGGTGATCTGCGACATCCTCAAGGATTTTCTCGAGTACGAAGGCTTCACGGTCGAGACCTGTCAGAGCGGCGAGGACGCAATCGCCAAGCTCGGGGTAGAGGCCTTTGATCTGGTGCTCACCGATCTCAAGATGCCGGGGATCGGCGGCCTCGAGCTGTTG
>JAUUZB010000776.1 GCA_030590185.1 Deltaproteobacteria bacterium | reverse complement strand
GCCCGGGACGAGGCCCACGACGACCTCACCCTGCCCGGCCAGGCCCTCGGCACGCCGGCCTATATGTCGCCGGAGCAGATCCTGGGCGAACGGGTCGACTTCCGCTCCGACATCTTTTCCTTTGGCATCGTGCTGTATCAGATGTTGACCGGGCAAAAGCCCTTCGTCGAGGACGAGACGATCGGGGTCATGCACAGCATCATCAATCGTCCCTACCGCAAGCCCCGGGCGCTCTACCCCGACGTGCCCTGGAAGCTGCAACGCATCGTCAAGAGGTGCCTGCAGAAAAATGCCGACGACCGCTACGACTCGACGGAGGCGCTACGGGCCGACCTCGAGCACTACGTATCGAAGAAGGTCCGCATCAATCCGTCGGGCCGCCTGTTGATCTACCTGCACAACAACGGCTTGATCGGGGACGACGTCGCCAAGTCCTTCGTCGGCCAGGAGCAGCTCGAGTCGATCGAGATCAGCCTCGAGGACATGGGCACGGTGAGCGGCTGGGCGGCGGTGGTCAAGCCGGCGATGGTGGTCAACCTCGCCCTGTTCGCCTTGGTCGGCCTGTGGATCGCCGGGGTGGAGTTGGTCGCGCCGGGAGAGAACGTCGGCTACGTGCGGGTGAACGCCCTGCCCTGGGCCGAGGTTTGGGTCGACGGCGATCGCTATGACGTGACGCCCTTTGCCAAGCCGATCCCCCTGAGCCCCGGCCCCCACGAGCTCGAGTTCAAGAACGACCGCCTCAGGAAAACCGTCACCCGCACCATCGAGGTTCTGCCCGGTGAAACCCAACGGGTGAGTGTGAAGCTCAAGCGATGACCCGACGCCGCCTCACCACGGCCCTCACCGGGGCCACCCTGCTCGCCGGCATTCTTTTTGCTGCCCACCCGGCCGCGGCCAAGGAGGTCAGCCACCGTCTGCGGGAGGGGGAGACGATCGCCGGCCTGGCCCGCCACTATTATGGTGCGGGGTGGAAGGCGGTCTACATCCTCGGGCGCAACGGTATGGGTAGCGCCAAGGAGGCCAAGGTCGGCCAACGGCTCTACATCCCGGCCTCCTGGACCTACACGGTTCGGCGCGGCGACTACCCGAGCAAGCTCGCCAAGCGCTACCTCGGCGGCGCCGACCGTCACGAGGCGCTGACCCAAATGAACGGCATCAAGAAGGGCAAGGAGCTCGAGGTCGGCCAGGAGCTGGTGATGCCCTTCCACGCCACCTACGTGGTGCAGAGGGGGGACAGCCTGAGCGCCATCTCGCGGCGCTTCTACCGCACCACCCGCCGCGCCAACATGCTCAAGGCCTACAACGGGGGATCGTCTGCCCTGCAACCGGGGGACAAGGTGGTGGCTCCGATCTTCGACCGGGCCACCCTCGAGGTGCGCAAGAAGGGGCCGCCGCCCGCGCCCCAGGTCACCGCTACGCCGGAGCCGAAGCCAGAGCCGAAGGCAACGCCGGAGGAGGAACCCGCGACGGAGGCCGCCGAGGAGCCCGCGCCAGAGCCAGAACCGCCAGCCGCGCCGGTGAGCCGCAAGGACGCCATTGACCGAGCGGTGGCCGCCTACCTCGACGGCGATTTCGGGCCGGCCGCGGAGCAGCTCGAGGAGGTGCTCGACGCCGCCGCCGACAACCCGCTGCCCCCGGCGGAGCTGGCCACCACCCTGCGCTACCTGGGTTTCTGCGCCGTCGCCTTTGACGACCCGGACATGGCCCGGGAGTATTTTCGTCAATGGCTGGAGTTGGATCCCGCGGCCAAGCTCGACCCCGTGCAGAGCTCGCCCAAGATCATCTCGGTCTTTGACCAGGTCGCGGCGGAGGTCCGCGATTGAGTCCGGGCCCGAGCCCGGCGCTTGAGTCGCAGTCCGATTTGCGTTTTGGTACCCAAACCGTCCCGCCGGGAGTTTCGGCGGGTAATCGGACCATCATTCGAGCTGCCGAGAAGATCTGATGAAGCTACTCGTGGTCGGAACGCTCGCGTTTGACTCGGTGGAGACCCCCTTCGGCAAGCGCGACAAGGCGCTCGGGGGCTCGGCCAACTTCATCGCCGTCGCTGCTTCCTTCTTTTGCGACGTCTGCATGGTCGGCGTGATCGGCGAGGATTTCCCCGACGCGTACCTCGAGGCCTACCGGGCGCGGGGGATCGACACCGCCGGCATCGAAAGGCTGCCGGGCAAGACCTTCGCCTGGAAGGGCCACTACCACACCGACATCAACGACCGGGACACCCTCGACACCCAGCTCAACGTGGTGGCCGATTGGAAACCGAAGGTACCGGAGAGCTTCCGGGACGCCGAGTACGTGGCCCTCGGCAACATCGACCCCAGCCTTCAGGTTGCGGTCCTCGACCAGCTCACCAACCCCAAGCTGGTCATGGCCGACACCATGAACTTCTGGATCGAGCGCACCCACGACGCCCTGCTCGGGGCGCTCAAGCGCATCGATCTGCTGTCGATCAACGACAGCGAGGCGCGGCAACTCTCCGGGCTCTACAACCTGGTCGACGCCGCCGCCCGCATCCGCGAGCTCGGCCCCAGGGCGCTGATCATCAAACGCGGGGAGCACGGCGCCACGGTTTTCTCTGAAGACAACGTTTTTGTGGCGCCCGCCTTTCCGATTCCGACCATCAAGGATCCCACCGGGGCTGGCGACTCCTTTGCCGGCGGCTTGATCGGCTACCTCACCAACCAGGATGGCCAGGACCAGGCCACCATGCGCCAGGCGACGATCATGGGCAGCACCTTGGCCTCCTTTGTGTGCGAAGATTTCTCGTCGGACCGCTTCTCCGGCCTCGACCGCGCCGAGATCCGCGAGCGCTTCGAGGCCTTCAAGAAACTCACGGAGTTCGAGATCCCCCGCGACGGCCTGTGGGAGCGCTGATGGCGGCGGAGAGCGAAGAGAAGCTCCCCCGACCCCCGCGACGTTGCACCCCCGAGCAGTTTTACGTCGACTACCTCCCGGCGCTTTGGCGCGCCCTCTCCGGGGATCTCGTCTGGCCGAGCTACGCCTACGAGCTGACCTTCTCCATCGACGAGCCGGAGTCGGACCCGGAGAGCTTCACCGTCCGCTTTGACGCCGGGACGTTGACCGGCCGCGCCGGCGGCAGCGACAGCGCCGTGACGGAGATACGTTTCGACCAGGCCTCCTGGACGTTGGCCGCCAACGACCTCTTCCCGCGCGGTATCCGGCGCAGCAACAAACGGCTGGCCGAGGTCCGGGAGGAGATGGAGCGGGCCGCCACCCGGCTGGCGCCGAAGCTCGACCCGGAGAAGGTCCGCAGCATGCCGGGCAACGTCGAGATCGACTTCACCGACGACGCGGGGGACAAGGGCCTCTTCCGAGTCGTGATCGCCGGTGGCGGGGGACCGACCGCGCGGATCGAGGCCAGGGACGAAGACCTCTGGGCGCTGCTCGAGTGCGGTGGCCAGTTCGTGTCCCTATTGAAATCCCGGGCGCAGCTAGACGGCGACGTCGGCTACCTGTTCCAGTTGGCTCGTTTCTTCGAAGGAGCGTGAGCGCCAACGGCGCGAGCGAGGCAGCGATGCTCAAGACATTGAAGAAGATTAAATTCCACTGGTGGATCCTGATCGGCATCGTGGCCGGCACCGGG
>JAUUZB010001071.1 GCA_030590185.1 Deltaproteobacteria bacterium | reverse complement strand
GCCGTGGTGTTGCTCGGTGAGGATGCGAGTCACCGCGGTGTTGAGGCGCAGCTCAGCACCGGCGCGCCCGAGGGCGCGCACGAAGGCGTGGGCGATGGAGCCGCCGCCGCCGCGCGGATAGAAGCCGCCGCCAAAAAAATGACCGACCACCGCCGCGTGCAAGGCCGCCGGCGCCAGGGCCGGGCGCGTGGCACGGGCCCCGGATTGGGAGCAGAGGATGCGGATGAGCTGCGGATCCTCGACGTAGCGACCGACCAGCTCCTCGTGGGTGGTGACCCCGGCGAGGGTGGCCAACGGCGTGCGCTCCACCAGGCTCGCGAGCTTCCAGACGTTGCGGTGATCGACCACCTCACCGAGCAGGCCTGCCATGTCGTCGCACAGGTCGAGGTAGGCGCCGATGCCCGTGGCCTCGTGGGGGAATTGTTCGGTCAGGGCGGCAGCAAAAGCCGCCTTGCCCTTAGGGACGTCAAAGCGTTGGCCGTCGATCTCGAGGTGATCGTAGCCGTCGGGGTTGAGCTCGAAGAAGGTCAGGTCCCGGGCGACCCCGAGCCCCTCGTAGATGCGCCGCAGTCGCCCCTCCGGCTCGAGCTCGCCCACGTAGCGGATGCCGGGGCTGAAGCGATGGCGATCGATCTCGACCGTCCGGCACCAGCCGCCCGGCGTGCTTTGGCGCTCGAGCACCAACACCCGCTGACCGGCGCGGGCCAAACACAGCGCGCTGGTCAAGCCGCCAGCCCCGGAGCCAATCACGATGGAATCAAAGTCGGTCATGCTCAACGCCCCGGGGTAGATTGGTTGAACCAATATTGGTTCGACCAATCTAGGTATTTTGTACGGGCGTGTCAAGCCGGGGCAACGCGGATCAGCGTGCGCTGGTGTTTTCGTTTCGAGGGCGAGTCAGGGGCGGCGCCGCCCCGTCGCCGGGGTATACTCGGTCTCGAGTCTTCGTGAGAGAGTCGAGGCATGTTGGAGGCGGTCATGGGTCGAAACGTCGGGGTGTGGATGGCGTGCGTTGGCTTTGCCTGTGTCCTCGCTAGCGGGTGCGGTGTCGTCTTCACCGCCAGCAACTCAGGGGGCAGCGGCGGCGACGGTGGCAGCGGTGGCGCAGTGAGCAGCGGCGGTTCCGGCGGAACGGCCGGAACCGGCGGTTCAGTGGGAACCGGGGGAACCGGCGGCGTGGCTGGGACCGGCGGCAACGGAGGCTTCGGCGGCGACGGTGGCAGCGGTGGCGTGGCGGGCACCGGGGGCAACGGGGGAACCGGAGGCATGGGCGGCAGCGGTGGCGGCACTGGCCTCACCGGCGGCACGGTTCGCTTCACCGAGACCTTCGAAGACGCTGACTTCGCCTCGCGCGGTTGGTACGACGGCTCGAATGGCGCGTTGAGCACCACCGAGCACATCGCTGGGAGCAGCGCTTCCTTCGCGTGTCTTTTCGAGGTCGGCGCCTCGAGCTGTCGGGACGGCAAGCCGGCCCGTCACCTCATCCCACCATCAGAAACCGCGTACCTGAGTTTTTGGATCAAGCACTCGGACAACTGGGTCGGGTCGGGCCTGGCGTACCACCCCCACCTGTTCCACTTCACGACCACCGAGGACAGCGACTGGATAGGGCCGTCCGCCACCCACCTCACCACCTACATCGAGTCGCCCCAGGGTCGTCCGATGCTCGCCCTGCAGGACAGCCTCAACGTCGACACCGCCTGCATCCTGCGCAATGACGATGCGTTCATCGGCTGCGGGGGCGACTTCGCCACATACCCCTTCGACGAGAATCGCTCGGTCTGCGCCTGCAACGGCCTGGTCGGGTACCTCGAAGGCCGCGACTGTTTCGACGCCGGCAGCACCTGGTACAGCGCACGCTCCTGGCGCTCGGCCACCCCCTATTTCACCGATGATCCTGGCCCCACCTACAAGGGTGACTGGCATTTCATCGAGGCCTACTTCGAGATGAATAGCATCGCGGCGGGCGTCGGCGTCGCCGACGGTAGGATTCGCTATTGGTATGACGGTGAGCTGCTGATCAACTCCGACAACATCCTGATGCGCACCGCCGCCCATCCTGATCAGGCATTCAGCCAGTTTCTCTTCCTCCCCCACATCGGTCCGGGCTCACCGGTTGAGCAGACGTTCTGGGTCGATGACCTGACGGTGGCCACGGCTCCGCCTTGAGCTGCGGCCGGCCGTGACGCTCTGGACGGGCGATCGATACTGGAGCCATCTGTCAGGCGAGGAGTAGCCCTCGGCTCTTAGCTCTTCCCGGCTCGTCGTGACGCACCACGTCGCGGGCGCGGTGGGGCAAGGCCCAAACGGTTGACCCATGCCGGGTCGACGTGGGACTGATCCGGTTGGCAAAGCCTGGGCCCGTAACCGGAACCCTGGGGCGGACCCTTCGCCCGGGAGCGTCGCAGATGAAGCTCGGTGTCATCACCAACCCGAACTCGCGCAAGAACCGCCGCAAGTCGAACCGGGTCGAGACCCTCGAGGGCCTGGTGGGCCCGGACAGCATCGTGCGCCAAACCCAGAGCCTCGACGATCTGCGCCCGGCCATGGAGGAGCTGATCGAAGCTGGCGTTGATTATTGGATCAGCGATGGCGGTGACGGTGCCTTTCATTGGATGCTCAACGTTGGCAACGAGGTGCTCGCGGCGCAAACCCGTGCCGGCGCCACACAGCCGAGGATGGTGCCGACCAACGGCGGCACGGTCGACTTCGTGGCCCGCAAGGCCGGACTCCGAGGCGACGCCGACAAGATCATCGCCTGGCTCGCGACACAGCTCGGCAGCGGC
>JAUUZB010000470.1 GCA_030590185.1 Deltaproteobacteria bacterium | reverse complement strand
CCCCGTCGTCGATGGCGCAGCCATGGTAGGGGCCGCAGCTGAGCGCCACCCAGGTCACCGCCGCGCCAAAGGCGGAGTAGGGGGTGTCGTAGATAATGTCCCAGGGCGCGCCGAGCTGCAGGCTGTCGTTGTTGCCCCAACACCAGAGGTTGTGGTCGTCGCTGTTGAGGCGGCCTTCCCCCACGGCGCAGGCGTGGATCCGATTGGCGGAGACGTCGATCCAACCGTCCTGTTCGCTGATCCGTATCGGGCTGCTCCGATCGGTGGTCGTGGCGTCACCCACCTGCCCGCCGGTGTTGTCGCCCCAACACCAGAGCGTGCCGTCCTCCTGCAACCCGCAGGTGTGGGCGTCACCGGCCGAGACCTTCACCCAGGTGAAGAGCTGTCCCACCCGCATGGGTTGGCTGCTCGCCGTCTCGGTCCCGTTGCCGAGCTGACCGGCCTCGTTGGCCCCCCAGCACCAGAGCGAGCCGTTGCGGGCGACCGCGCAGGTGTGACGCTGGCCACCCGAGACCGTGACGAAGAGGTACTCCGGGCAGGTGCCGGTGGCGGCGTAGCCGGAGGAGCCGGTGCCGAGGCCGGTGCAATCGGCGTTACAATGACCGCAGCCGTCGGTGTAGCCATCGTCGCAGGCCTCGGTCTCCGGGGTCAGGACGCCGTCGCCACAGGTCGAGCCGCTGCCCGCCGCTGAGCAATCGGCGTTGCAGGAGCCGGTCTCATCGGTGAAGCCGTCGTCGCAGGCTTCATCCTCTTGTTGCATGCCGTCGCCGCAGGTCTCCACGGTGTGGGCGGGGACGCAGCGTTCGAACTGGGAGCAGACCCGTTCTAGGGGGCAGGTGGTTCCGTCACTACAGCTGACCACGGTGGTCTCCGGGATGCGCATCTCGATCAAGCAACCGCTCGAGGCGATGGAGATGAGCAGGAGCCATGGCGTACCAAGGGGACGCATCGAGGGATCATATCCCAAAGCGGCGCTCGTTTGCATCACGCCCTTGGGCTATGCTGATGATTCGATGCTGATCTCTTTGACTGGTCTGCTGGTCCTGTCGGCGCCGATGCAACCGCTGGGGGAGCCCGAACCGATCCCCGCGGCGTCGATGCAGGCGGTCGGCAAGCCTGAACCGATCCCCGCGGCGTCGATGCAACCGGTGGGGGAGCCGCGAGCGCTAGAGGGCGGCGAGCTCGGCAGCGCCTTTGTCGCGACCCCCGAGGCAGGTGTCACCTTCGACGTCACGGGACCGACGACGATCCGCTGGGTGCTCTACGCTCGCTCCACGGCCCGCCGAACGCCCATCCAGATCGAACTCCTACGGGATGACGTCTTCTCGTCTACCCAACTCCACGCCTTCGTCCTAGCGGAGGGGGGCGCGCCCAAGGGCTACCCGACCTGCCTCGAAATCCATCAGGCGATCGGCGACGGTGAGCATGCCCTGCGCGTGCACTCACCCGACGGCCCGCTGTTGGTGGCGGCGGTGAAGATGGCTCAGGCCCCAGAGGGGGCCTTGATGGCAACACCGGAGGTCAACCGCGAGCCTCAAATTGAGACACCGCCAGCCGACTCGGCCGCGGCCGGAACACCGTGCGCGGAAACACCGCCCGACGCCGTCGCAACCCAATCCCCGGTGCCGGATGAACCGGCGGCACCCACCGTGCAACCACCTCCCCCCGATCCCGCCGCCCCGGACGCGGCCCTGCGGATCGCGGTCTACGACCTGGAATCCCTGCGGATCCCCAAGAGTCTCACCGTCATGGTGAACGACAACCTGCTCGCTGAGCTACGCAAGCTCCGCGGCGTCACCGCGGTGGGGATGGATGAAATTCGCGACATGCTCTCCCACGAGGCCAACAAGCAGATCCTCGGCTGTGAGGCCGATGATGCCTGCCTCGCCGAGATCGCCGGCGCCCTCGGGGTCGACGAGCTGATCACCGGGCGCCTCACCGACGCGGCGGACGGCCGACAGTTTCTGTTGCGTCGCATCGATCAAGGCCGGGCGGCGGTCGTGCAATCCACGACCCAACGCTTCGAGGCCGGCAGCGGGGAGGAGTTCCTGCTGGCCATCGGCCCGATGGTCGAGAGCCTCTATTCCAACCGGCCATTGGTCGAAGGGGCCGCCCGCGGCGTTCCCGAGGAAACGGTGCTGCTGCTCAACCCGCCGCCCTTACCCCTTTGGGGCTTCGTCACCACCGCTTCGGCCGCGGTGGTCGCCCTCGGGCTCGGAACCGGGTTTGGGGTCAGCGCCTTTGACAACGCCAGCACCTTCAACAGCCTGGCGGACAACCCCACGGTGCAGGGTTCCGACCTGCTCCCCTACGAGCAGAGCGCCTCTAGGGATCAATCCATCGCCAACGGCATGCTGGTGGGCGCCGCGGTCCTGGCCACCGCCGCGGGGGTCATGGCCTTCTTCACCGACTGGTACGGCGCCGCTGACAACGCCCCCTGAGGTCAGGCCTCGACGCAGGACGCCAAGGGACCGTTTGATGGTGGCATCTATTCCGCGGTAGGGTCACCCCATGTCGGCTCCTGTGCCGCGCATTCGCATCATCACCGGCAAGGGCGGCGTCGGCAAAACCGTGATCGCGACCGCCCTCGCCCTCGCCGAAGCACGCGCCGGCCGGCGGGTCCTGCTCGCCGAGAGCAACGCCGGGGACCAGGTCGCGGCCTTGATCGGCGCCCGGCCGGTGGGCTCCGAGATGCGTGAGGTGCTCGAGAACCTCCACGTGGTCGACATGAACCCGAGTGACTCGATCCGCGAGTACGCCCTGCTCGTGTTGCGTTTTGAGACGGTCTACAAGGCGGTGTTCGGCAATCGTCTGGTGCGCAACTTCATCGACCTGGTGCCTGCCCTCGGTGAGTTGACCATGCTCGGCAAGCTCTGGTTCCACGACCGGGAGATGGTCGATGACCGGCCACGCTTCGACCGGCTGATCCTCGACGCGCCGTCGACCGGCCACGCCATCTCGATGCTGCGTAGCCCCAAGGGGGTCGCCAACACGGTGCCGCCGGGCATGATGCGGGACAATTGCCTCAAAATCACCGACATGCTCAGTGACCCGCACAAGACGGTGATGCACATCGTCACCACCCCGGAGGAGATGCCGGTCAACGAGGCGGTGCGCCTCGAGCAGGCGGCCTCCGACACCTTGCAAATCGAGCTCGGCACCACCTTCATCAACCATTACGTCGACCGTTTGCCCAGCGACACCCTCGAGCGCCTCGCGCCGCTGCGCGACGACGACGACCTCGCCCCGGTCTATCGCAGCCTTTCGATCCGCGACGGTAAGGTCGTGGCGGGCGACGCCTATATCGATCGCCTGCCGGCTCGCATGCTGGCCAACTCCTGCCGACTGCCGCGCCTCGCCCAGCCGACCTTCGCCCTTGGTGACGTGGAGCGGCTCGCCGAGTTGATCACCGAACGGACCGGGATCGGAGTCAACCGATGACGCCGGTATGGGAAGGACGCCGGGTCGTGGTCTGCGTCGGTACCGGCGGCGTGGGCAAGACCACCACCTCGGCCGCCATCGGCATGGCGGCGTCCCGCGCCGGTCTGCGCACCCTGGTGATGACCATCGACCCGGCCCGCCGACTAGCCAACGCCATGGGCCTACCGGAGTTCGGCAACGTCGAGCGTGAGATCCCGGCCGACCTGATCGCCAGCCACGGCGTCGAGCTCACCGCGCCGCTCTGGGCGATGATGCCGGACACCAAGCGCACCTTTGACTCTCTCATCGAACAGGTCGCCCCGGATCGCGAGCGCCAACAAAAAATCTTCCAGAACCGTCTCTACCAGGAGTTCTCCACCGCCCTGCACGGCACCCTGGAGTTTGCCGCGGTGGAAAAACTCTACGAGGTCTTCGTCGACCAGCGCTACGACTTGATCGTCTTGGACACTCCCCCCTCACGCAACGCCATCGATTTCTTTGAGGCGCCCTCGCAGCTCACCGAGTTCCTCGAGCACGACACCTGGCAGTGGCTGCTCAAGCCCTACGCCATGGCCGGTAAGCTCTCCCTCAAGCTGTTTGATCTGGGCGACTCCTTTATCCTGCGCACCCTCGGTAAGATGGCCGGCGCCGAAACGATCAAGGAGCTGGCCGAGTTCATCTTCGCCTTTCAGGGCATGTACGAGGAGTTCCGGGAGCGCTCGAACCGGGTCCGGGAGCTGTTGGTCTCCGACGATATCGCCTTCGTGTTGGTCACCTCGACCCAACCGAATCAGCTCGCCGCCGCCCAGGCATTCCGGGCGGGCCTCCATCGTCAGGGGATGCACGTGCGCAGCCTGGTGGTCAATCGGGTGCGCAGTAGCCCGCTGGCCCATGCCACCCGGGAGCAGGTTGACGCGCGGCTCGCGGAGTTGCTCGCCGACGCCGGGGAGGCTGCGCAGGGTGCGGTGCGCGACGCCCTCGACCAGGAGATCGCCCTGGCCAAGGTCGCCGAGACCGCCATCGCGAGGCTGCGTGAGCGCTTCGGCCAGGCCCCGTTGATCGCGCTGCCCGAGCTGCCCCTCGACGCCCACGACATCGACAGCCTCGTGGCGCTCCACGCCGCTTTTTTGCCCGAATGATCGCGGCCATCGAATCCGTGAACGGGCCTTGAGGGTGGCGCGGGTTCGGGTATAACCTTCTACGACCTGCCTCAGAAACCTGCAGGAACGTTTGTCTTCGGCCAGAATGGGCTCACCTGCCAGCCCAGCGCTCTGGCAAAGACAGGAGGGTCGCGAATGCGACGAACGCCGTGCGCGCTTTTCATCGTCCTGGCCATCGCCATG
>JAUUZB010000140.1 GCA_030590185.1 Deltaproteobacteria bacterium | reverse complement strand
GCCTGACGGCACTGACGGGTCGAGTCCCGAGCCTGACGGCACTGACGGGTCGAGTCCCGAGCCTGACGGCACTGACGGGTCGAGTCCCGAGCCTGATGCGCATCCCGACCCCTCGACGCCGCCGTCTGCCCCTGGAGAAGCCCCGCCCGCGGCGTCACCGGCAGGCGACCCCGGCGGCTGACGATGGACGTCCGATCAGGCTCTCCGGCGACGAGAAGACCATTGCCCTGCGGCTGATCACCTGTGGCGATCATATCCGAGGCGCCACGGGTACTCCTTTGTGCCTCAACCGACTCGGTAGGTGCTGCGAGTTGCGGTGGAGGGGGCTGCTCGTCTCGATTGACAGGGCGGGTCGTTCGCGCGCAGCTGACGGCCAAGGCCAAGAGAAGGCATGCGGCGAACGCCCGCAGGGCGGTTCCGGAGGCCCCAAAAAAAGAAACCCAAAAAAACCAAGGCCAAAGAAAACGAAGCCCAAGAACCGTACGCCCAGCTCACCCCTGACCCCGATCCACCCCATTGACTCCCATCCCCCGAATCCCGACAATCCCCGCAGACTGACCCCGCCCTCACCAAACCGAGGAGAGGCCCATGAAGCGCCTGTCGCAGCTGTCAGCCCTGTGGTTTTGGGTTGTGCTTTCCGCCCTAGCCACCGCCTGTCACCTAGGTGAGCCGCTAGAAGTTCAATACAGCTCCCCGAAGGGCGAACTCCAGGCAGTCCCGCTCTGGGTAGAAGTCCGCTTCGATCACCCCATCGTCGATCCCGACGCCGCCAAACCCGAGCCCAAGGACCTCACCTTCACCATCGACCCCCGGGTCCCGGGCCAGCTGCGCTTCCCGAGCCCCAACACCCTCCAGTACCACTTCGCAGACAAGGTCCCCCCTGCCCAAATCTACCGGGTCACCGTGGACGCTGGTCTGCGCTCGGCGAACGGCGAGCACGTCCTCAAGGACGATCACTCCTTCTCCTTCACCTCGGAGACCAACGGCATCACCGCGCTGTACCGGCTCGATGAAACCCCCGCCGACCCATCGGGCGAGGCCTTCCCCGATAAGGGCGATCGGATCGTCAAGAACCTGAACCTCAAAGACCGTCTGCTCGTCCAGCTGCGCTTCCCAGAAAGAGTCGCCCGCCTCAAAACCCTCCTCTCGGTCACCGGCCGACCCATGGCCGGCGGCGACCTGCGGCCTCTGCCCGCCAAGCTCGCCTTCCCCGACGAGGACCCCACCGACCGCATCCTGATCACGCCCGATCCCGGCTGGCCCAAGCACACCGACCTGAGCATCCAGATCGCCTCCGGTCTCTCCGTAGCGATCGAACCGGCGGGTCCGATCACCACCAGCGCCTTGATCTCCCGCGGCGCCGCGACCTACGGGCCAATCGAAGTAGTGAACGGCCCCGACTGCGAGGGCTGTAAACCGCCCCCGGCATTCAAGCTCGAGTTCTCCACCCCGGTGACCTGCGAGGACGCCAGACGTTTCGTCAAGGTCAGCCTGATCGATGAGGTGCGCTGCGCGGGCCAGCCGCAACCGACCGTGGTGCGGCTCGAGCCGATGCCGGCATTCGAAGACCACGTCGAATACACGATCACCGTCCGCCCCGGGGTGACCGATCGGTTTGGCCAACGCCTCAACGAAAAACGCACCTTCACCCTCAAGACCGGCTCCGGCACCACGCGCTTCGCCTACCAAAAGATGTTCAACATCTTGGAGCGCCAGCAGGGCGGCGGCCACCAGGAGAAGGTCTTCAAGACCGCCAAGCTCAAAATCGAAGGGGCGCGGCTGCCCTTTACCGAGGCCTGGAAGATCCTGATGACCGAGGAGCTCGAGGATCAGGTCGCCTGGAAGGAGCTGCCCTGGTGGCTCTCCGACAGCTACTACTACTACCACTCGACTTGCTACTGGGACGAGGAGACCGACGAGGAGATCTGCGAGGATGAGTCGGACCGGCGCGAGCCGGGGGCGATCTTCGGTGACGACGTCACCATCCCGAACGCCATCACCAAGGAGATCACCGTTCCGAGCCGCAAGGGTTGGGCGGTAAGCCAGGTACCCCTCGAGCCCTATCTCAAGGGCAAGGGCGGCCTGGTGCTGCTCAAGGTGACGCCCTTTGCCAAGTCGGGCGCTCAGATCTCCACGCCGGTGCTGCGGCTCCTGAACGTCACCGACATCGGGCTCAGCGCCAAGTACTCCCCGAGCCAATTGGTCGTGCTCGTGGCGCGTCTGTCCGACGGCAAGGCCATGCCCGACACCACCGTCAAGGCCTTCTCTGGTTTCGCAGAGGACGGGGAGCCGGCGGCCACCGCCACCACCGACGAGAACGGCGTGGCGATTTTCTCCGCCGCTGAACTCGCCAAAGAGGGCCAGAGCCCGAACCTGCACGGGCAGCCGCTGCTGTTGGTGGCGACCCACGACGACGACGAGGCATTCATCTGGTCGAAGTTCCGCGCCGGCGGCCAAAAGGCGCGCTCCGACGGGCCGAGCCTGGTCGGCACGGTCTATACCGAACGCGGGGTCTACCGGCCGGGGGAGACGGTCTTCTTCCGCACCGTGGCGCGCAGCCAAACCGCTGGCGGCTTTGCCACACCCGAGGGTCAGGTGGAGATCAAGGCCCTGCGCGGGCTCTACGGCGACGGTGATGACGCCATCTACGACGCCGAGATGGAGCTCTCGACGTAGGGCACGGTCCACGGCAGCTTCGTGGTCCCCACCGACGCGGGCATCGGCGACTACCGGATCGTGGCGACCACATCGGACAAGAGCATCCAGGGCCAGTTCAAGGTCGCCGAGTTCCGCCGCGCCGAGATGAAGGTCGCGGTGCACACCAACAAAACCGAGTACATCACCGGCCAGAAACTCGAGGTGCGGGTCAACGCCGACTACCTGTTCGGCGCGCCGGCCTCCGGTCTGGAGATGCGCTGGTCCCTGCGGCGCAACTGGGGCTCCTACGACTCCAAGCGCTTCCCCCAGGCCCGCTTCACCGACTACAGCTACCACTCCTGGTACGACGAGCGAGCGAACTACAGCGAGTTCGTCGACGAGGACACGGTCACCCTCGACTCCAACGGCTCCTTCGCCATGACCCGCCGGCTCAAGGATCCGGGCAACCGCGGTCGCACCGAGAACCTGATCATCTCGGCGACGGTGGATGACGAGAGCGGCCAGAGCGTCAGCGCCCGCCGGACCGTGCACGTCCACCCGGCGGACTTCCACGTTGGTCTGATCCCGCGGGGCTACCTCAAGGAAAAGGATCAGATGTTCACCTACGAGGTCGTGGCGATCTCGCCCGCCGACAAGGCGGTGGAGGGGGTCGAGGCCACGGTCTCCATGGTCCAGGACTACTGGTACTCGGTGAAGCGCAAGGGCCCGGGCGGGCGCATCTACTGGGACTACAAGCGCGAGGAGATCAAAAAGGACAACGTCTGCAACGGCCGGACCGACGCCAACGGTCGGCTCACCTGCCAGTACACACCGGAGAAGGGTGGGTCGATTCGGTTGCGGGTCCAGGCCAAGGACAACAAGGGCCGCAAGGTCCGGGCCTCCACCTGGTTCTGGGTGGTGGGGGATCCGAACTACTACGGCGGCCGATCCAACCAGAGCAACCAGGTCAGCCTGATGACCGAGGCGCCGGAGGTCGAAGCGGGGACCACCACCCGGGTAGCGCTGACGTCACCTTTCAAAAAGGGCCTGGCCTTGGTCACCGTCGAGCGGGAGGACATCCTCTGGCAGAAGGTGATGGAGATCGGCTCCAACGGGGTGGTGGATCTGGACATACCGCCGTCCTGGGCGCCGAACGTCTACGTCTCCGCCACGGTGGTGCGCGGTCGGATATCCCCCGAGGGAAGCCTCAAGGCGGACCCGGAGCGGGACAAGCCGGCCTATGCGGTCGGCTACTTGAACCTCAAGGTCAAGCCGACCCGGAACATTCTGAAAGTCGACGTTGCCGCGGACAAGCGCAAGTACGAGCCCGGGGATGAGGTCACCGCCACGGTGGCGGTCGTGGACCACGCCGGCGCGCCGGTTAGCGCCGAGGTCAACCTGTTCGCGGTGGACGAAGGCGTCTTGATGCTCACCGCCTACAAGACGCCGGACCTGATCCCGGCGTTGTTCAAGTCGCGACCCTACGCGGTGCTGGCCATGGACACGCGCATGCACGTGCTCGGGCAGCGCAAGTACATCACGCCGGTGATCAAGGGCGAGGAGGACGGCGGCGGCGGCGGCGACGAGGAGGATAACGAGCTGCGTGAGGACTTCAACCCGGTGGCGGTTTGGGTGGGAAGTTTGGAGACCGACTCCACCGGCAAGGCGAGCCACAGCTTTGAGATACCCGACACCCTGACTACCTATCGCTTGATGGCGGTGGCGGTGACCACCGAGGATCGCTTTGGCAGCGGCGACACCGAGTTCATCGTGCAGAAGACCCTGATGATGCGCCAGGCCATGTCCCGCTTCGCGCGACCCGGGGACCGACTCAACGCCGGGGTGGTGGTCAATCAGCTCTCCGGCAAGGGCCAACAGGTGGAGGTCGAGCTCCTCGAGATCGACGAGCGCCTGTTCACGGTGCGGGGGGAGCGCAAGCTCAAGGTGAAAGTCGGCGCCAAGGAGACGGTGGCCTTTCGATTCGATCTCGAGGCCAACGACGTAGAGGGCGAGTCGGAGATCATTTTCGCGGCCCGGATGGGGGGCAAGAGGGACAAGGTCAAGTTGATCCTGCCGGTCAAGCGGTTGCAAGCCCGGGAATCGATCGGGGTCGCCGGGGTACTCGAGAAGGGCAAGCTGACCCACACCTTGACCCTGCCGGAGATGACCCGGGCGCAGCGCTTCGAGATCAACCTGAGCAACCTGCCGGTCGCGTCCCTCGAGGAGCGCATGCGTGAGCTGGTGGGCTACCCGTACGGCTGCCTCGAGCAGCGCGCGAGTAAGATCATGCCGCTGATCGCGATCCGGGAGCTGTCGGAGAAGCTCAACTTCACCTCGGTGCCCACCGACAAGATCAAGGGTTGGGTCGAGGAGTTCATCGGCTTGGTGCCGAAGTATCGCTGCTCCGATGATGGCTACGATTATTACCCGGGTTGCGGCGGTGGCTCGCAGCCCTACCTGACCGCCTATGCCATGGAGGCGCTGCTGACCGCCCGGCACTTCGGCTACAAGGTGCCGGATGATCTGCTGGGGCGGCCGGCGAGTTATCTGGAGAAGAAGCTCGCCAAGATCGATCGCCAGGACAAGGCGCGGATGACCGGAGCCCTGCGGGTGCTGGCCCAGCTCAACCGTTCCACCCCCGGCTTCGAGAACGCCCTCTACGACGCCCGGGGTGATCTGCCGCTGTTCGCCAAGGCCGATCTGGCCCGCGCCATCTACACCCGCACCAAGAAGAAGGATGAGCGGGTCACGGCGCTGCTGGCCGACTTCGACCGTTTCGCGGTCAAGGGCAACGGCACCATGAAGTTCCGCGCCACCGACCGCGACCGCTACTGGTGGGCCTGGGATTCGGACCTGCGCAGCACCGCGGTGGTCCTGCGCACCCTGTTGGAGGTGGAACCGACCGACGCGCGGGTGCCCTTGGTCATCAAGGGGCTGGTCGATCTCGACGGGGCGCAGTCCTACCACGCCACCCAGGGCGTCACCCAGACCCTGCTGGCCCTGGCCGAGGCGGTGGAGGTCTTGAAGGCGGAGGGTCGCCGCCCCAAGGCCACGGTCGAGGTCAACGACGCGGCCCTGTTCGAGGCTGCGGAGATCAAGGGCAAGATGGAGAGCAAGAAGCTCAGCGGCAAGGAGCTGGGCAAGGGGCCCTTCAACGTAACCATCGCCAACAGCGGCGACGGGCCGCTCTACTTCGGTGGGTTCTTGCAGTACGCCTATCCGGCCACCGCGCGCCTGCCGGCCAAGAGCAACGGCTTCCGCATCGAGCGCGAGTACACCGACCGCGACGGCAAGCCGGTCGGCAAGCAGGTGAAGGTTGGCGATTACGTGATGGTCAACCTTCGGATCTGGGTCGATGAGGATGGCCGCATGGTGATCGTTGATGACCCGCTGCCCGCCGGCCTCGAGCCGGTCGACACCACCCTGGCCACCGCCGACACCGAGATCGCCAAGGTGATGGAGGGCAAGTCCGGCAGCGACTGGGGCTGGTGGCGCAGTCGTTATCGCGAGCTACGCGACGACCGCTGTGAGTGGCACTTCCGGCGGCTGTGGCGCAGTTACAACGCCAAGCACCCGTTGAAGCTGCGTTACCTGACCAAGGCGACCACGCCGGGGACGTACTATGCGCCCGGGACCACGGTGGAGCGGATGTACCAGCCGGAGATCAGGGGGCGCTCAGCGGGGCGTGAGTTGATCGTGAAGGCGAAGAAGTAGCCGCCGCGGAAGCGCACGAGGGATCCGTTCCATGATCCCGTTCATGAGATTATCGGCTGCCATCGCCGCGGCCGAGGTGATCTTGATCGGCGGTCTATGCGCCAGCCTCGCCTGGCCAATCCCCAAGGAGCTGGTCACCTTTGACCGCGCCCGGTCGGTGACCTGGTTCGACCGCCACGGGGTGCAGCTCGCCGAGGAGGTCAGCAGCCTCGAGACCCGACGGGTGCCGGTGGGTCTCGACACGGTCTCGCCCCACGTGGTGCGCGCCGTGATCTCCACCGAGGACGCGCGCTTCTTTGACCACCACGGGATCGATCTGCGCGCCACGGCCCGGGCGGCCTGGCAGAACCTCTGGGCCGGACGGGTGGTCAGCGGCGGGTCGACGATCAGCCAGCAGCTTGCCCGGTTGTTGCGCGGCGAGCGGGCGGCGCGTCGAGGCGAGTCACCACCGCCGCGCAGCGTGGGACAAAAGCTGGCCGAGGCGCACCTGGCGTTGCGGCTGGAGCGCCGCTTCGACAAGTCCACCCTGTTGCGCGAGCACCTCAACCGGGCGCCCTTTGGCAACACCGCGGTCGGCATCGAGGCGGCGGCGCGACGGTACTTCAACGTCAGCGCCGGTGGTCTGAGCCTGGCCCAGGCGGCCTACCTGGCTGGGCTTCCCAAGGGACCGAGCACCTACAACCCGCTGCGCAACCCGGTGGCGGCCGAGGGCCGGCAGCACTACGTGCTCAACCTCATGCTCCGCCGCGGGGTAATCAACGACGGCGAGCACCGGCGCGCCATGGCTGAGCCGATCAGGGTAGGGCGTCACGCCACGCCGCCGGTCGCGGTTCACGCCATCAACGCGGCCCGGGGGCGCCTCGCCCGGCTCGGTCTCACGCCCGATGGCCCGGTGGCCCTGACCATCGACCAGGGCCTGCAGGCGGAGGTCGCTGAGGTGATCGCCACCGAGGTCCCGAAGCTCTACTCCCGGGGCGGCCGCTCCGGCGCGGTGGTGGTGATCGATAACGCCAGCGGCGAGGTCCGCGCCATGCTCGGGGCGGCCTTCACGGACAATCCCCGATGGGGTCAGTTCAACGCCGCCACCGCCGTGCGTCAGCCAGGCTCGGCGCTCAAGCCGTTCATCTATGCCGAGGCGCTCACCGCCGGGGAGACCGCGGCCAGCCTCGCGGCCGACATCGAACGGCCCTTCCCGGACACCTGGGGGATCTACCAGCCCCAGAATTATGACGAGCAGTACCACGGGCCGGAGCGTGTTCGTGAGGCCCTTGCCCAGAGCCTCAACGTAGCCGCGGTGGACGTGCTTTTTCGTACCGGGCTCGACCGGGTCTTCACGCGTCTCGACGCGGTCGGCCTCAAGACCTTGAATCGACGGCCGAGCGATTACCGCCTAGGTCTCGCCCTCGGTTCGGGCGGCGTGCGCCTGGTGGATCTGACCAACTCCTACGCCGCCT
>JAUUZB010000309.1 GCA_030590185.1 Deltaproteobacteria bacterium | reverse complement strand
TTTCCACAAACTCGGTGGCGCCTTCGCCCTCGTCCGGACAACCGTCGTAGTCGTCCACGCCGTTGATCGTCTCCTGCTCCTCCGGGCATTGGTCATCTTCGTCTGGGATGCCGTCGAGGTCGTTGTCGATGTCCGGGCAGCCGTCCTCGTCCTTGAACTCGTCCTCATCCTCTGGATCGTGCGGGCAATCGTCATCGACGTCCGGGATGCCGTCGAGGTCGCTGTCGATCTGATCATCGTCCGGACAGCCGTCTTCGTCGTCGAAGTCGTTGAAGTCCTCCGACTCCAGCGGGCAGTCGTCCTCGTCGTCCGGAATTCCGTCCTCGTCGTTGTCGGGCTCGGGGCAACCGTCGCCGTCCTCGAAGTCATCGAAGTCCTCTGGGTCGTAGGGGCAGGGATCAGAGGCGTCCGGGATGCCGTCGTTGTCCTGATCGTCCGCCGTGGGCGCCCAGGCCGCGCCCAGGATGACGCGGGTCACCGGCGTGCCGAGGCCAGTGGTCAGGCCGAGCCCGACACCGGCGGTGAAGACCAGCCCGTTGGCCACGGTGGTGCGGGCACCGACCAGCAACTCGAGGGGGAACTGACCGTTGCCGCCGAAACCGCCACTGACCGCGCCGGCGATCTCCACCAGCGCCGACAAGGGGATCTCATCCTCGAGGATGTAGATCTCGGCTCCGAGCCGGTAGTCGATCTCGTGATCAAAGCCGGTGTCACACACGGTGGTCGACGCGACCGCCTCCGTTTCGATCCCGCACTCCGGGAGGAGCGGCGTGGCGCCGCCCAGACGGAAGCGCAGTCCCACGCTGCCGATGAAGCGGGCAAAGGAGAGCGGCAGGCTGCCCACCACCCGGGGCCGGAGCGCCACCCCGTTGTCGGCGAAGTAACGCTGCTGGCCGCCGGCGAGCGAGCCGGTGGGGAAGGTGACCTCCAACGAAAAGGCGCCACCCACACCGAAGGTGCGCTCATCCATGAACTGCAGCCGCGGGGTGATGCGCAGGTCCCCGAGCCCAGAGCCCTCCACCACGCCAATATTGGCCGCGTAGGGATCCGGATCCTCCGTTTGGGGTGGTGGCGGTCCGTACTGGTAGAGGAGGATCGGCAGGCCGACCGCCACGTCGACGAACTGGATGATGCCGATCGCCGCGGTGACGTCCATGGTGAGCTGGTGCTCGATGGCCGGCTCGTAGCTGCCGTCACTGAACCGCCAGACCAGCGGGTTGTAGGCGTAGCCCAGGGTGAGGCCGGCGTTGAAATGGAGCGGCGGCAAGGTCTGGGTGGAGCCCAGGCTGAGCAGCCCGTCCGGCGTGGTGGCCGGGCGAAAGCGCGTCACGTCGGCCGCGGCGAGCAGGCAGGGTGCCGCGGCGAGCAACGCGAGGCTCGTCAGTCTGTGACCACGTATGGGTCCCATCGTCGGGCAGAGCCTAGTCCAAGGCGCTGGTCGAGGCCAGGTATTGGCCATGCTTGACACCGTAACAAGCCGCCGCTACTCACCTGCGCCATCATGAAGAAGAAGACCGCCGCCCTCATTCTCGCCGCGGGCCAAGGCACCCGCATGAAGTCCGCACTGCCCAAGGTCCTGCACCCCATCGGCGGTGTGCCGATGGTGGCCCACGCGGTAAAAATGGCGTTGGCCTGTAAGTGCGACCCGGTGGTGGTGGTTACCGATGGCCAGGGGCGGCGGGTGCGCGAGGTGCTCGAGGCCCGCTTCACCGGGGCCAAACTGCGCTTCGCGGTCCAGGAGAAACAACTCGGCACCGGCGACGCGGCCCGGGCGGGCATGGCGGCCCTGCCCAAGCACAGCGGGGACGTCCTGATCCTCTACGGTGACGTCCCGCTGTTGACCGCCACGACGGTCAAGCGGTTGATGCGCGCGGCAAAGAAAACCGGGGTGGCGCTGCTCACCGCCGAGGTCGAGGATCCGACCGGCTATGGCCGGATCCTGCGCGGCGGGGCGAGGAGATCTGATCCTCGCGTGGTGCGCATCGTCGAGCAGACCGACGCCAGCCCCGAGGAGCAGATGATCGACGAGATCAACTGCGGGGTCTACGTTTGCGATGCCAAGTTGTTGCGCAAGGGCCTCAAGGGCCTGCAGCGCAACAACGACCAACGGGAGTACTACCTGACCGACATCGCCGCGGCGGCGCCCGGCGGCGCGGTGCCGGTGATGACCGAGGATGTCGACGAGATCCACGGGATCAACGACCGACTGCAGCTCGCCGAGGCGGAGATGATGTTCCGCGAGCGCCGGGTGGTGGAGCTGATCAAACAGGGCGTCACCCTGCGGGACCCGGCCGGCACCTTTGTCGGAGCCGATGTCAGTGTCGAGCCCGGCACGGTGATCGGGGTCAACGTCCAGCTCTACGGCCGCACCAAGATTGGCCGGGGCGCGGTGATCGAAGGCCCCACCTTCATCAAAGACACGAAGATCGAAGGCGGCGCCTGGGTCGGACCCTTCTGTCACCTCGAGGGGGCGCGGGTGAAAAAGGCGGCCCGCATCGGCCCCTTCGCCCGGCTGCGGCCCGAGGCGCTGGTGGGTGAGGAGGCGCGGGTCGGCAACTTCGTGGAGATGAAAAAGAGCACCCTGGGCAAGGGGGCCAAGGCCAACCACCTGGCCTATCTGGGTGACGCGACCATTGGCGCCGGTTCCAACGTCGGCGCCGGCACCATCACCTGCAACTACGACGGCGTCCTCAAACACCGCACCGAGCTCGGCCGGGGGGTCTTCATCGGCTCCAACGCCACCCTGGTGGCGCCGCTCGAGCTGGGCGCCGGATCCTACGTCGCGGCCGGATCCACCATCACCGCTCGGGTGCCCAAGGATGCCCTGGCGGTGGGCCGAGCTCGCCAGGCGAACAAGAAGGGCTACGCCAAGCGGCTGCGGGCACGCATGCAAGCGGCGAAGGCGGCTCAAACGGCCCCGGCGTCAACGTCCGGCAAAACGAAGTCTGCCGCCGCCGGCGGCAAGAAGGGACGCAAGCGCTAATGTGCGGCATCGTCGGTTACGTCGGTTCGCCCCGGGCGGCGGAGCTGGTCCTCGATGGTCTGCGGCGCCTGGAGTACCGGGGCTATGACTCCGCCGGTATCGCCGCCATCAACAACGGCGAGATCCAGGTGCGGCGCCGCAAGGGCAAGCTCGCGGAGCTCACCGAGCTGCTGCGCGAGTCGCCCCTGGCCGGCGACATCGCCATCGGCCATACGCGTTGGGCTACCCACGGCCGCCCCTCGACCGAAAACGCCCACCCGCACCACATCGACGACGTGGTGGTGGTGCACAACGGCATCATCGAGAACTTCCTCGAGCTCACCCGCGAGCTCGAGGCACAGGGCCGCGAGCTGATCAGCCAGACCGACACCGAGGTGGTCGCCCACTTGATCGCCATGGCCAAGGGTAAGAGCCTGGAGCAACGGGTGCGTCAGGCCCTCGGCCGCGTACGCGGCGCCTACGCGTTGGCGGTGATCGCCGAGGCGGAGCCGGACACCATCGTGGTGGCCAAAAACGCCTCACCGATCGTGCTCGGCGTGCTCGACGATGCGAGCGTCATCGCCTCCGACATCCCGGCGTTGCTCCCCTACACGCGCCAGGTGTTGATCATGGAGGAGCGGGAAATCGCGGTCATCAAGCCGGGGAAGATCTCACTCTCCACCCTGGAAGGTGAGCCGATCGAACGCTCACCGCGCACCATCGCCTGGTCACCGGTGATGGCCGAGAAGGCCGGCCACAAGCACTTCATGCACAAGGAGATCCACGAGCAGCCGCGGGCGGTGATCGACACCCTGCGGGGCCGACTCGGCAAGGCTCCCGGTGAAGTATCGATCGACGAGGAGATCCTGGCGGCCACCGCCAACGCCGCGCGCATCGTGCTCACCGCATGTGGCACCAGCTATCACGCCTGCCTCATCGGGCGGCTCGCCCTCGAGGATCTCGCGCGTCTCGGTTGCGAGGTCGAGCTGGCCAGCGAGCTGCGCTACCGCAAACCTCTAATGGGCGAGGACACCTTGGTATTGGCGGTCAGCCAGTCGGGTGAGACCGCCGACACCCTCGCCGCCATCCGTGGCGCCCGCGAGCTCGGCTCGCCGGCCCTATCGGTGGTCAATGTCCTCGACTCCTCGGTCTCCCGCGAGTCGGATTGGGTGCTCTACACCCACGCCGGCCCGGAGATCGGGGTCGCGTCGACCAAGGCCTTCGTCACCCAGGTCGTGGCCTTGATCCTGCTGGCCATCGGCGCCGGCCGCCGCCGCGGTTTGTCGGTCGAGCGCGCCAGCGAGCTGATCGATGGGCTGCGCCAGATCCCGCTCCACATCGAGGAGATCCTGGGCCAGGAGCCGCAAATCATCGAAGTGGCCGCCGCGATCAAGGACGCCCAGTCGGCGCTCTACCTCGGCCGCGGCTATGGCTACCCGATCGCCCTCGAGGGGGCGCTCAAGCTCAAGGAGATCTCCTACGTGCACGCCGAGGGCTACGCCGCCGGCGAGATGAAGCACGGACCGATCGCCCTGGTCGAGCCGGCGGTGCCTTCGATCTTCATCGCTACCCAGGGGCAGCTCTACGAGAAGGTGATCGCCAACCTCCAGGAGGTACGAGCCCGCGAGGGCCGGGTGGTGGCGATCGCTACCCGCGGCGACGAGGATATCCAGAAACTCGCCGACCACGTCATCTACGTGCCCGAGACCGACCCGGTGCTGCTACCGCTGGTCACCACCGTGCCGCTGCAGCTGCTCGCCTACCACGTTGCAGATCTGCGCGGGACGGACATCGATCAGCCGCGCAATCTCGCCAAGAGCGTGACGGTGGAGTGACTCGGCCGTCAGGTCAGGTCGGCCACTGGGTCTAGATACCCTCTTCTACCCAGACATCGAAGACGCTGCCGCAACCCGCGGATGTGACTTCGAGGACGTGACTGAATCCCGCGTCGAACCCGGACCAGGCGCACTCGATGATGCCGTCCGTTGCGCCATCGTCGCTGTCGTAGCAATCGTAGATGTGAATACCGTCATCGAGCGACCAGCCCAGGCCGCACGGCACGTCGAAATTGGAGACGCGAATCGCGCCATTGTTACTCATCGGTGTGAAGGTGAAATAGGTCGTACCGCCGTTGCCTACCGTCCAGGTCTCCGTGTTGCCGGGGGCTGAGGGGTCGAGCACGATCGGGTTCGGGTCCCCGCGGTTGAAGGTGTCGTCGTAGACGAAGACATCCCATTCGGATGCGTTGCCCGACTCGAATCCAATAAAATAGTCTGCGGTCGCCGTGAGGTCGTCCCAGGTGCAGCAAGACACGCTATCGCCGCTGGTGTTCGAGTAGTGGCCGCACGTATGGATGCCGTCCTGTCGGCGAATCATGTCCGTGTACGACGCATAGAGACGGAAGGAGCGATCGGCCTCGAATGTCATGGCCGTGTTATTGGCCATGAAATGGGTGAAAACGTAGTCACCCTGGAACGTGGTAGCCGTGCCGGTACGGCTGCGCGCCGTCACATAGGGTGAGATCACCAACTCCTCTGGCGGGACGCCGTCTTCCACGACACGGATGGTGAGCTTCACGCCCACGGAGCCTTGGGGATCAACCCGGACCATGGCCGGGAAGGTGGCATCCTCCACAAAGCCCGTGCACCTGCAAGAATTGGTGTGCCCCGTCTGATCATCTCTGTCCGTGGAGCAGATCCAATCAATAGTAGGACCGTCGCTCTCGATACTGAGGTCAAAAGACGGAACACCGGGGGGAGGCGTCAACGGATCGACTAACTCGACGGTGTAGACGCCGCTGTGCGGCCAACTCCAGGTGTAATGACTCCTACCTGCGGAGAAGAGCTGTGCGCCGATGAGGCCACCATACTCCGTGGTGCCACTGCCCACGGCTCCGAGGTCCAGCGGAGCGTCCTCGGTCCCCTCGAACCTACCAAACGAAACGCCCA
>JAUUZB010000282.1 GCA_030590185.1 Deltaproteobacteria bacterium | reverse complement strand
GCCCCTCGTGAAGCAATCGGTGGACGTAGGTGGCTACGACTTCCTTGCCGGTGCCACTCTCGCCGGTGATGAGCACGGTGGAGACGCCTGCCTCGGCAATCTTCTCGGCCTGATCTCTGATCTCCTGAGTTGCTCTCGATTCGCCGATGAACTCACCGCCGAGCAGCTCGGCATTGACTCGCCGAAGGACCTCGACCTCGCGATTGAGCCGGTCGCTCACCATCAACTTGGCGACAACGATTCGTACCTCCTCCAGGTTGAACGGCTTGGTTAGATAGTCGACCGCACCGAGCTTCATCGCCTTGATGGCGGTCTCGGCCGAATCGTCTGAGGTTAGCATCACCACCTGCGCATCGATGTTCCTCTCCACCAGTTCCTCGAGGATCTCGATGCCACTCTTGTCGGGCAGATTGATGTCCAACATGATGACATCGGGCCGGAAGGCCCTCACGCTGCCCACCACATCGGCCTCGCCCGGGTCGGTACGTACCTCGTATCCGACCTTCTTGAGCGAGCGAGCCAGCATGCTCAAAATCAGGTCATCATCGTCGACGAGAAAGACCCTGCCTTGCCCACTCATGTCGGCGATTCCTCCGTCATGCGGACGGGCAGGTCGATCTGGAAGACGGCCCCCCCTTCGGGGTGATTGTGCGCACTTATCGTGCCGCCTTGCTTCTCGATCGTCATCCTGCAGATCGCCAGGCCCAGGCCGGTGCCTTTTGATTTGGTAGTGAAGAAGGGTTCAAAGATTCTCTCTCGGGTGGCGGCGTCTAGGCCGGGGCCCGTATCCCTAACTCTGATCTGAACGGTATGCGACTCGGGCTCAAATCTCGTTTCTAGGAAGACCGTTCCTTTGCGTCCCATGGCGTCGATGGCGTTGAGGCAGAGGTTGAGGAGCACCTGCCGCAGCTGCACCGGATCGGCCTCTATCTCAGGAACGCCCTCGTCGAAATCCTCAACGATGTGGATATCCGCATCTTTCCCGGCCCCACTGAGATGTTGTCGCAGGTGAAGGCCGAGGGCTGCTCCTACCAACCCGTTGACATCGACCGCAGTCCACTGGGGCTGGGGAGGCTTGGCAAAATTCAAGAAACTCTTCATGAGAGCTTCGAGACGCGTGACTTCATCGACAACCCTCGGGACGATGTCGTCTTCCTCCTCGAGAATGGAGGACTCCTCTTGAATGATGGTCAACCCCGCTTTGATGCCCGCGAGTGGGTTCTTGATCTCGTGGGCCAAACCCGCGGCGAGCTCTCCGGCCACCGCTAGTTGGTCGGTCCGTTGCATCTTCAACATCTGATCGTTGAGCGAGGCGGCCATCTCGTTGAACGCCGCTGCCAACTCACCGAACTCGTCCTTCATCTCCCCAACGCGATAATCCAGCTCTCCGGCCTTGAGCCGACGTGTGGCATCGAGGAGTGTTTGTACGGGCGTGGTCGCTTGCCGAAAGAGCAAGAAGAAGGCCAGCGTGGTCACCAGGGGGCCAACGGCGATGAGCAAGATGAGGATGTTCTTGGTGACCGCGATCCTACTCAACACCGCCTCCGTGTGTCTTCTGAGGTTGGCGCTGGTGAGAGCCACGATATTGTCGACCTTGGCGATGAGCACCTCCCCGCTACGGAAGGCCGCGTCCATCTGAGCCTGCAACCGCTCTTCGCCGGCCACGGTGGTTAACACCCGGCTCAAGGAGGCCTTGTAGGCCTCCATCTGGGCTGCCATATCGTCCAGCCGCAGGTTCACCTCAGGCGTGTGATGGCAATCACGACACCGCGCGCCCATCTTGTGCATCTCGATGGCGCGGGCCACGACCATGTCAGCGGTTCGAGCGTATGGCGTATCCTTGGTCGTTAGGTCGCCCTGTACCTCCCGTATCTGGACGAGCAGCTGCTTTCTGAGTATCTCGACCCGGTGCAGCTCGACGAGGTTGTTGAGAGTAGTGGTCGCCTGTTCAATGGTGAAGACGAGGTAGACGCCAAGCAGCACGAAGCCGACGGAGACGCAGACCAGGCCAACGAGGATCTTCCTCTTCATTGACCTTCCTTCGGGCTCTGGAGTGCCTCGAGCTCGATGCCTGCGAGGTAGTCCTCGACCACCTGGTAGTCGTTCACCCTGGTTTCAACGAACCGTCTGGCACCAAACTCGTGGAGGATGCGCTTGCCGGCGGGGTCTGCGTCCATGCCGAGGAGGGCCTCGCGCAGCTGTTTGCGCAATGTCGGGTCGACGTCCCGACCGAGGGCGAGGGCGTTTTCCGGCACGGCCGGCGACTTCGCGAGGATCGTCAACTCTCGCAGGACCCTCGGCTCTTGCTCGGCGAGACGAGCAAAGACGGTGCTCTTGGCCGCGCCTATGTCTGCCTGACCGTTGAGCACGTCACGGATGGCAGCGCTGTGCGTGCCCGCGAAGTAGACCTCGCTGAAATACTGGTCCAACCGACCGAGCCCAAACTCCCTGAAGAATCTCAACGGGAAGAGATACCCGGCCGTCGTCTCCTTTGCCACGAATGCGAAACGTTTGGCCTTCATGTCGGCGAGTGTGTTGATCCCACTGTCACTGCGGACAAAGAGCACGCCGTGATAGGTTGATCCCCCCTTGATCGCCTCGGGCCGCGCGACGGGCTCGACACCGAGTTTTCGGCGGGCCAGGACGAAACCGAAACTACCAAAGAATGCCCCATCCAAACCGAGGGACTCGAAGTTCTCAACCACGCTACCGTATTTGGTCAACACCTTGAGCTGAATCTGTGCGTCGGTCCGAGCCGACAAGTACGCAGCAACAGGTTCATACCGGGCCATTTGCTCGAAGATGTTGGTTTCCGGGATCAGACCTATGAGGAGAGGCTCAGTGGCCAACGCGGGAACTGTGGCCTCTGGTGCATCGCACCTGCAACCGTTGAAGATGGCAAGACCAAACAGGAACGTAATCGCTATGTTCTTCATGGCAAGGCCGAGGCCGGAGCGGCGCGGCTTCCGATCGTGGCGTGGTTGATACACGAGTCCTCCAAGAGTGACAACGCTGGCCCAGGCGTAGCCCCACCAGCGATGTTAATCTGTGATAGAGAAGCTCGACATCCGGAATCAATCCAAGCTCGTGCAGTTCGCCATTCGGGTCGGGCTGCTCCCGCCGGTCTGGCGGACGAGACGAGGACGTAGCGCCATGCCGCAACCGAAACCGAAACCGAAACCCAAGGGCCAAATAGACGCGGGTCAGACCGCGGCGCCCGAGCCAGCCGGTCGACTGATCGCCGACCTCCTACGCCTGCGCGTCGTGCGCGCCCTGGTCGCGCCAGCGGCGTTCCCGCTCGCCTTGCAGGTGATGGCCCTCGGCGCGGTCGTGCTGTTGGCGGTGGTGGGCTGGGGCTATGGGGTGGACCTCGAGCCGAGTGAGCTCAAGCTGCTACGCAAGACCAACCTCGCGACCCTGGCGGTGTGGGGTTTGTGGTGGCCAGCCATGATCGTGGGGGTCATCCTCTTCGGGCGGGTGTGGTGCACGGTCTGCCCCTTGGAGCTCGTCAACCGGATCGGGGACGCCATGGCCCGCGCCCTCGGCTGGCGGCGCGCGCGCCTCGGGAAATTCCTGCGCGCTGGTTGGGCGACGCTGGTGGTCTATGGCCTGATGCAATTGCTGGTGGCGGGCTTTGACCTGCATCGCTTTCCGCATTTGACGGCGGTGATGCTGATGGTGCTCGTCGGCACGGCGTTGGCAGCCGGGCTCCTCTTTCGGCATCCGCGCGCCTTCTGTGTTGCGTTTTGCCCGGCCTCGGCGTTGTTGTCGGTGTACGGCCGCCTGTCGCCCCTCGGGCTCTCCCATCGTGACGACCGGGTGTGTGCGACCTGCACGACCCGGGACTGCGTTCGCGCCGCGAACCGCCAGCGCCTCAATGAGCGCAGTTGTCCGTCCTTGATCCGACCCTTCGCCCGCGAGCCCTCCGACGGCTGTGTCCTGTGCCTACAGTGCGCCAAGGTCTGTCCCCACGAGAACATTGGCTTTGGCATCGTCGAGCCCGCGGCGCCGGTGCGACGACGCTCGCTGCTGCGACCCTTTGAGGCGGCGTTCGTCATGATCGCTTTGGGGTTCGTGACCCACGAGGTGGTCGGTGAGCTCGATTGGCTCGATCATCACTTCCACGCCGTGCCCGTGCTGCTCGGCGCGGCGTTCCCGTGGTTCAGCTTTGGCTGGCTCGAGGCCGCCTGGTTTCTGGTTCTGTTTCCCCTCGGGGTGTGGGCGTTGATCGGCGCGGTCGGCGCGCTGTTCGGGCATCGCCGGGACTGGCGATGGTTGTTCCTGGCCTGTGCCACGGGCGCCGCCCCGGTGGTGGCGGTGGCGCACCTGGCAAAGGCGGCGGCGAAGATCTCCTCCTGGGCGCCGTTTGTGCCCGGGGCGCTCGCGGATCCCACCGGTCTGGCTACCTTTCATAATATCGTGGCCGCTCGTATCGCCAAACCGGAGCCCTTGCTGGGACTGCCGGTCGTGGGCTGGGCGACGCTCATCCTGGTGGTTTGGATCGCGGTGTTGGCGTTGCGGTGGAGCCGGCAGATGCCGGCCGACGTGCGGGTTGCGGCGCGTAGCGGCACGGTGTTGTCGGCTCTTTTGTTCGGCGCCGTGCTGGCTCTGTGGACTACACTGTGGGGGTGAGATATCCGCCGGTGGAACACCGCTGAACGAGGTCGCAACGGGGGGGGAGAATCATGGGCAGTTGGACGAGAAAGGCAGCAGGAGGAGGCTGGCGGGCAGCGCTCCTGGCGATGGCCGTTGGACTCGGCTGCAACGGAGCTGACAACGGCGCGGTGGAGCGCGCTGACGACGCCGAGCAGCTCTCGCTCTCCCTCACCGGCAGCCTGCAAAACCCTGCCTGGTCGCCGGCCGGGGACGCCATCCTGCTAACCCGTTTTCGCGAAGGCTATAACCAGGAGCCGGCGGACCTCTACGTGATGGACGTCGCGGATCTATCGGTCCGTGCCCTGGTCTCGGACGGCAGCGGTAACGTCAGCCTGCCGGGCTCGGCCTGGAGCGAGACGCTCGGCCAAATCATCTTCTCGTCGTCACGCGATCCCCACGACGAGATCTTCGTCATCGATGAGGACGGTCAGCCCGGCGACGAGGTGGCGATCACCTCGCGCGGCGTGCTGGTGGCCTACGAGCCGACCTTCTCCCCCGACGGCGAGTGGGCGCTGTTCGAGTCGCACCAACTCGATCAGGAAGACAACGGCGTGATCACGAAGTTCCGCATCGACGGCAGCGGAGACTATTTGGCCCTCACAGACCCTGGGGAGGATTGCCGCCAACCCAATTGGTCCGGCGCCGGCGGCCAGATCCTCTACCAGACCTTCACCGACGGCCAGTGGGACATCTGGGTGATGGACGAGGCGGGCGGCGACCCCCACCCGGTGACCACCGGGCCGGGCGATAAAACCGACGCCTCCTTCTCGCCGGACGGCGAGTGGATCGTCTACTCCTCCAATGAGGGCGATCAGGAGCTGGCGAACATCTACGTCATCCCGGTGGCGGGGGGCGACTCGATCCAGGTCACCGACTGGGACGGCTACGATGGCGCACCCTCCTGGTCGGCCGATGGCGAGCGGATCGCCTTCGAGTCCTTTCCCGACGACCCGGACGACAGCGCCGGCACCAGCCTGTGGTGGATCGAGGCGCCGACGTTGTAGGACACGCGGAGGTGATCATCTCCCTGCCCGATTGCACGTGACGATGGCCCCAACATATAAGGTGGGCGAGATTCTCGAGCCCAAGGAGGGAACCCATGTCCACCATCGGTAAGAACACCCAGGCGACCATCAAGCGCATCAAGGCAGATGGCCACATCTCTCAAAACGAGACCAAGTCCCTGTCCAAGGCAGTGCTCAAGGATCTGGCCAAGGCCGACGACGCTCCGGAGTTGATGAAGAAGATCGGCAAGAATCTCGAAAAACTCCTGGACGCCATGGACACCGGTGAGATCAAGTCCGCCAGCAACCGGGCGGCCATCTCCAGCGTGGGCGACCTGGCCTCGGAGCTGGAAGACGCGATGTCCAGCATGGAGGATCTGGGAGTCGGCGCCGAGTTCTTTGCGGCCCTCGGCATCGCCCAGATCGACGGTTACATCTCCGTCGGCGAGATGGACGGGATCAAGGCCGTGGCCCGGGGCCTCGTCGACGGCGCCAGCGACAAGGCACAGGCCGCCGCCACGGTGCGCAAGTTCCTCT
>JAUUZB010001045.1 GCA_030590185.1 Deltaproteobacteria bacterium | reverse complement strand
GCGGTGACGAGCAGGTGTGGATGGCTCCAGGCGGTCGAGATCTCGTCAACGATCGGTGAAGAGAGGAGCGCCGCGGGTAAACCCAAACTGAATAGGACGCGGATCCCCAGCCAGCGGTAGCCCGCCTGACGCCACCCCCAGCTCGCTACCACCGCTAGGACGCCACAGATGATCATCTGGGTGAGGTTCTGGAGCCCCGCGTAGATGAACAGGGTCGCGAGCCCGCCGCCGACCAAGCCGCCGATGCTCTCGATACCGTAGGCGGCGGTCAGCAGCCGTCCCGGGGCGACGTACAGCCGCGCCGCCCATTGGAAGAGCAGACCCAGGGCCACTCCGGCGGGCAGGAGCACGAGGCCCAGGCCCGCCATCTGTTCGCCAAAATCGAGCAGGGTGCCTGGCATGGCGCCGACGAGTACCCGCAGCCCGCGGCTCAACAGCGTCAGGCCCGGCAGCAGCAACGCCAACAGGAGGAGCATGCCACAGAGGTGTCGTTCGGTCGGGGTGCGGCCGAATGGGAAGGCGGCGCCCAGGGCTGTCCCGAGCAGCCAGAACCCGAGGGCCAACACGTAGATCAGCTCGCTGCCGAAGAAGGCGACCTGAAGCTCACGCAGGAGCAGAACCTGGCCGAGGATGGAGATGGCGCCGGTGGCCAGCAGCCACCACTGATCTCTTGCCCTCCGCAGCCGCCACCTCTCCGAAGCGCTGGCCGCCACCTCAGGACCAGACGCCAGCGATCGGCGTACGGCACGCGGCACAACAACCCGCCTCCAGGCGTTGGGCCGTCACGAAGAAGCCCCGCCGCTCGATCACGATTTCACCACAGCCCGGACAGTAGGTGTGGTTGCCCGCGTGGCCGGGCACGTTGCCGATGAACGGGTAGCGAATGCCCTGCAGCTTGGCGATCTCCCAGGCACGCTCCAGCGTAGCGACCGGGGTGGGCGGCAGGTTGAGCATCTTGTAGTCCGGGTGAAAACGGGTGAAGTGCACCGGCACGTCCGGTCCGAGCTCGCCATGGACCCACTTGGCTAGCTCCACGAGCATCTTCTCAGAGTCGTTGAGGGTCGGGACCACGAGATTTACCAGCTCGAGGTGGGTGCCGCTCTTGGAAATTTGTCGGATGCTGCGCAACACTGGCGCGAGCTCCGCCTTGGCTGCCCGGCGGTAGAATGCTTCGCTGAAGCCCTTGAGATCGATCTTGATGGCGTCCAGCACCTCGCACATCTCGGTCAAGACCTCGCGGCCCATGTAGCCGCAGCTGATCAGGACCCGGCGCAGCCCCCGTGCCCGGGCCTGCTTGGCGATGTCGAGCAGATACTCGATGAACACGGTGGGCTCATTGTAGGTGAAGGCGATCACCGGCGAGCGTTTGTCGCGGGCGCGGTCGACGATGCGCTGCGGCGACCAGATGGGCGAATGATAATCCTCCGGCCGGGCCTGGGAGATCTGCCAGTTTTGGCAAAACTCACAGCGCAGGGGGCAGCCGGAGGTGGCTAGGGACAGGGCGCGGCTGCCCGGGAGGAAGTGATAGAGCGGCTTTTTCTCGATCGGATCGACGTGCATGGCGATGGGTCGGCCGTAGACCAGGGTCCGCAACTCACCGCGGACGTTGATCCGAGCGCGGCACATTCCGCGCTCACCGTCGGCGATGGCGCAGCCGCGCGCGCAGGCGTAGCACTCGACCAGCAGGGGATCGTGCTGGTGTTGGGTCGTGGCCTCGCCAGGGTCGTGGCAGCGCTGACAGTTCTTGCCGGCGCCCGCGACGTTGGTCCAGAAGCGCGCCCGTGGCGCCTTCTCCAGAAGGGCGGCGAGGTCGTCGGCGCTGAGCAGGCCGAGATCGACATCGAGGCCGAGGGCACGGGCGATCGGATCCGGCGCCCCCAGCAACAGGCCGGAGGCAAAGCCACACCCGGCGGCGGCGCGCAGGAAATCGCGGCGGGAGCGTTGACGCATGGCAGGGCTGGATCCTAACGAGGTCACCCGAGTTTGGCAACGCCGGTGCTCCCGGCTTTTTGGTGTCGCCGCCCATTCGTCGTAGTCTCCTCGCATGGTCGAGCCCTTTGGGCGTTTTTGGCTGCAGGAAAGAATCGGCGAGGGCGGCGGGGCGGAGGTTTTCCGCGCCACCGTTGGCCCTGACGCCGAGACCTACGCCTTCGACTTTGCCATCGCGCGCCTATTGCCAGCCCGTTGTGAGGTGGCGGCTGAGGTCGAGGGCTTCCTCGTCCTGGCCGAGGTGGGCGAGCTGTTGAGCCACCCGAACCTGGTACGCGTCTTTGAGTCAGGGAAGATCGACGGACGGCCGTACGTCGCTATGGAGTATGTGCCCGGTGCGGACCTAGCGCAGTTGCTGCGCGAGGTCCGGTCCCAACAGTCGACCCTGCCGGTAGATCTCGCCCTGTTCATCACGCAACAGGTGCTGCGCGCCCTCGACTACATCCACCGGGCCAAGGGGACGGATGGTAGTCCGTTGGAGCTGATCCACGGCCGCGTCACGCCGGCCAACATTCTCGTGAGTCTAACCGGCGCGGTGAAGCTCAGCGATCCAGGGGTGAGCCGCGGCTCGGCCGAGGAGCGCGACGAGGGTGACGCCGCCTACGCCTCGCCCGAAGTGCTCGGCGGTGAGATCGGCGATCAACGGATGGACCTGTGGGGCGTCGCCGCGATCCTCTACGAGTTGGTGACCGGGGAGCTGCCGTACGGTCTCGCGGATGATGAGGACCTGCTGGAGGGGCGGGTGCCCAAGGTCGAGGCTGCCCTTCGGGTCGCTCCGAACGTTGATGCCGATCTCTCCGGCGTCTTGGCCAAGGCCTTGGGTCCCAAGTTGCGCAAGCGACCCAAGGATGCGGTCACCCT
>JAUUZB010000324.1 GCA_030590185.1 Deltaproteobacteria bacterium | reverse complement strand
GTTGCCGTCCGGTTGGTAGCCGTCGGCGGTGGGGACGCCCTTTTCGCTCGGTGCGTGGGGCGGCGCGGGCAGGCGCTTGCAGCCGGCGGTGGCGAGGGCGGCGCCGATGAGCAGCACGGGGATGAGTTGGGCGTAGCGGTGCATCATATCCTCCTTGGACGGGCGGCAGATCGCATACCTGGGAGCCGTTGGGACGGCAAGCGGGAGACCCTTCGTCAGTGCTTGCGGGCGGGCGGCGGCTCGGTCTACTCAACCGGGAGAGCTCCAACCAACCGAGGGGTCATCATGAGCTACGAAGCCTGCGGTGCGACCGACGTCGGCCGGGTCCGGGATCACAACGAGGATCAGCTGTTGATCGATTCCGACCTCGGGTTGTTCATGGTTTGCGACGGCATGGGCGGTCACGCCGCGGGTGAGGTCGCGAGTGAGATGACCGCCGCGTCGGTGCGGAGTTTCCTGGCGGGGCAGGCTGAGGTCATCGAGGCCTTCCGCGCCGATCCGTCGGCCACCAACCGCGACCGGATCAAGGAGTTGCTGGAGCAAGCGGTGGCCCAGGCCTGCGCGGAGGTTCACCAGGCCGCGGCGGCGGATGCCACCAAAAAGGGGATGGGCACGACCCTGGTGGCGCTGCTGATTGTCGACGACAACGGCTTTGTGGCCCACGTCGGCGACAGCCGGCTCTACCTGGTGCGCGCCAGCTCGGTGTACCAACTCACCGAGGACCACTCCCTGATGAACGACGCGATCAAGCGCGGCGGGCTGACCCGGGAGGAGGCGGCCAAGATTCCGTACGCGAGCAAGCTGACCCAGGCGGTCGGCTACCGTGAGTTCGTCAAGCCGGACGTGCTGCACATCGAGTTGATGGAGGGGGATCGCTATTTGCTCTGCTCCGACGGGCTGTCCAACTACATGAGCAACGACGATCTGGCCGCGGCCACCGACGCTGACCCGGCCGCGGAGATGCCGGCCGCCCTCATCGCCCTGGCCAACGACCGCGGGGGCAACGACAACATCACCGCGGTGGTGATCGAGATGGGCCCGCTGGTCGAGGAACCGACCCGGCCGCGGGAGGTCACGGTCGCCCGCAAGATCGACACCCTCAAACGCATCCCGCTGTTCGCTCGGCTGCGCTACAAGGAAATGGTTCGCCTACTCGAGATCATCACGGTCGAGCGCCTCGCCGCCGGCGAGGTGATCATCGAGGAGAAATCGGTCGGTGAGGAGATGTACGTGGTGCTCACCGGCGAGGTGGAGGTGCTGCGTGGCGGCGAGGTGGTCGCCACCCTCGGCACCGGGAATCACTTTGGCGAGATGAGCCTCATCGATCTGGAGCCGCGGTCGGCCACGGTGCGCGCTTCGGTCGATACCCGCCTGATGATCATGCACAAGCGGCCGCTGTTCGCGCTCCTGCAACGGGAGCCGCACCTGGGGATGAAGGTCTTCTGGGCGTTTCTCAAGGCGATGAGCCATCGCCTGCGCGAACAGGACCGGGAGTTGCGCGTTGCCGCGCAGACCGATGATGCGACCGCCGCCGACGCGGCCTTCTGGGAGTGAGGCCGGCGCTCAACGGCGGGCGCGGCCCCTAGATGTGCTCGGCGGAGATATCGATCCGGTTGTCCGCGAGCAATCGTGGGTTTTTCTTTTGTGGCTCGCGCCAAGGCGCCAAGCCCGCAAAGAGGCACAGCTCCTTTGCGGGCTTAGCGCCGTGGCGCGAAACAAAAAACAGACAGGATTGCTACTTCGGCCGGCGTCATCTAGTCGGTTTCGTACCGAGGGCGAAGCGCACGAAGCGGGAGTGGACCTGCTCGCTGGCCAGGATGCGCTCCGCCACCGGCAGGTGGGTGATCACCTGCACCACCGAGTTCAGGTAGCGGTGGCTCCGGCTTTGACCTGCATCGAACAGGAGATCAGCGAGTCGACCGCGCTCGAGGCTCATGCGCACGATCCGCTCCATGCCGTTGGCCGGCACGTAGGGTTGCTCCGGCCGGCGTACCATGTGCATCGCCTTCTTCTTGCAGGCGTTGGCGCACACCCCGCAGCCGATACACCGGGCGCCGTCGACATCGGGGGCCATGGTGTTCTTGCGCTCGGCGTGGCGGCGAACCGGTAGCATGGTGATCGCCGTGATCGGGCAGGCACGGGCGCAGCGGGAACAACCGGAGCAGCGCTCGGCATCGTGGGCGGGGAGAAAGCCGCTCGGTTTGACCGCCGCGAGCTCGTAGTCGTTGATCGCCGAGAGCTGGCCGCAGCAACAGCCGCAACAGTTGCAGATATAGACCGGCTTGCTCTGGACGTTGTCCGCGATTTGCACCAGGCCGTGGTCACGGGCCCGAGCGAGGATGTCCAACGCCTCGCGTTTGTCGAGCTGCCGCGCGCCCTGGCGCCGGATGACGTAGTCGGCGCCCTGGTTGATGGTCAGGCAGGCCTCCATCGGCGCGTCGCAGGCGCGACCGGCGTGCTCGGCCTCGTGTCGGCAGTAGCACAGGGAGACTCCGATCGGATCCGCCTCGGCGATCAGCTCGGTGGCCCGCTCCCAATCGAGCACGTCCGGCACCAGGTCGTCGGCGATGACGTTCTCTTGCACCAGGGCCCGGCCGACCACCGTCTCGTGGCCGAAGGCCTCCTCGGCGAAGGTCGGATCGCCGTGCAGGTAGGCGTCGAGGGCGAGCGCCATGCGCTTCTGCGGGATGTCGTCCCGGCGCCGCATCAGGGTGAACTCGAAGAACCCGACCACCGGCGGCGAGAGGAAATAGCGCACCTTGCCGGTCTTGGGGTGGATGATGTCCATGACCAAGCCGCGATCGGCCATCGCCTCGAGTCGGGGCGCGAGCTCTTCCGGTGTCATGCCGACCCGCGCCGCGATCGCTCCGAGCCCAGCCGGCCGCACCGGCATGCGCGCCGCGAGGGCCGCGTCCTCGGGGGTGTAGAGAATCTCCAAGACTTCCTGCCAACCGGCGCGGGCCTCCGGGGTGCGGGGCTCCGGCATGCTCACCTGGCCTGCCTTCAGTCGTTCGACCAGGGCGGCGTAGTCTTCCTTGAAATGGCCGAGGTGGCCCATGATCCGCGCTCCTCTTCAGAGGGGTCAGGACTGCCCACTTGATATATAGGGTCTACCGGAGTCAGACGAAAATAACCTAGTGATTACATCAGTCTTAAGTGTCAAGTGGGTAGTCCTGACCCCTGGTGGTGACCCCTGGTGGGGGCAATAATCCTAAGTGTCAAGTGGGTAGTCCTGACCCCTGGTGGGGGCAATAGTCCTAAGTATCAAGTGGGCAGTCCTGACCCCCTGGTGGGGCTTGACCCCCTGGTGGGGCTCAGGGTTGCGGGGTCAGGTTGGATCCGCCCCAGTGCCACACGTTCCCGGCGCTGCCGCCGAGCCAGACGTCAGCGGAGCTGTTGGCCCACAGGGCGTACATGTTGGCCCCCGTCTCGTCGGAGTGGTCATCCCAGGTGCCGTAGTGCTGGTGTCGCATCACCCCTTTGTGGCCGGAGACCCAGTACTCGCCGCTGTGCACCAACCCCACCGCGAACAGGGTCTCGGTGGTCTCGCTGTTTTCTTCGGACCAGGTGGACCCGTCGAAGCGCACGATGGATCCACCGCCGCCGACCGCCACCACGTCGGTCGCGGACAGGCCGCGCACCGCGTAGAGCTCTTGGCCGACGAAGCTCTGCTGCGTCGTCCAGGTGGCGCCGTTCCAATAGACGATGGCGCCGAGGTCGCCCACCGCCCAGACTCGGTCGGCGTTCGCACCCCAGACCGAGAAGAGGGTCAGGTCGGTGCCGGTGGCAAACGCATCCCAGCCGCTGGCGCTGCGCCGGAAGGCGGACCCGCCATCGCCAACGACCCAGACCCCGGCGTCGTCATCGGCCCACACGCCCCACAGGCGTTCGTCGGTGGGCGGCGTTTCGGTGGTCCAGGTGTCCCCGTCCCAATGCAGGATGGTGCCGGCGCGGCCGACCGCCCAGATGTCACCGGCAGCGGTGCCCCAAATCGAGTAGAGGTCCTCTTGGGTGCAGGTTTCGATCACCGACCAGTTCTGGCCGTCCCAGCGCACGATCACGCCGTCGGCGCCCGCCACCCAGATGTTGTTCGGGCCGCTGGCCCAGATCTCCTCCACCCACCGGCCGGTGAACGGATCGGTCGTGACCGTGGCCCCTGGGGTACAGGTGACCGGATCGCAGGAGGGATCGGCGGCAATGTTGAAGCGCCCCTGGCAATAGCCGAAGGCGCAGCTGTCATCGACGGTGCAGATGTCGCCGTCGTCACAGGGATCCTGCAGGTAGGTGGTGGTGCAGGTTTCAGCGATGGGGTCCCACACCATCTCGATGCAGGGGTTGTCGGTGAAGCAGTTGATCGGATCGATGGCAGTGCCGGTGACGGCTACTTCCTCCAATGGGTTGTCGTCGGCGTCGGAGGTGATGACGACGGGATCGACGAGGGTGCCGGACCGCCGGGGCGTCCAGGTGACCACCACCTCCGCTTCCTGCTCACCGAGGGCGAAGGCGAACTCGCCCCAGTCAAAGGCCAGGTCCTCCTCGTCGGAGGCGATGCCCGAGACCGAGACCGCGCCGTGGGGCGCGCTCAGTAGCAGGGTGCGCTCAACCGGCTGGTCGACGTAGACGGTGCCAAAGTCGAGGTCTCCCTCCGCCTGCAGCACGGTCGGAACCACATAGAGCGCGTCCGTGCCGCACCCCGCCAATAGCGCGCCAGCCGTGGCCAGAGCGCTCCACCAACGAATCGTCGAAACTTCTCTCATCTTGGTCGGGGACCATAGCCGATGGGCTGTGCCCTGTCAGCTCAATTAACGGGTCCGGCCCGCGTCGCCGCTTTGGACGCCGCTCGGGCGTAGGGCGTGCAGGGGCCCGACAATCTGCAGGGCGTGGACCTCGTAGATGTCGGTGAAGCGAGCTCGGCGATCCGGGTGTCGTGCCACCACGAAGCTGGCGAGGCCGTTTTGCTGCAGCCGGCCGAGCAGCGCTAGGGCTCGTTCGTCGTGTTGATCGCCGACGACTGTATAGAGGTAGAGCTTCTCGTCCCGCCACCAGGCGATCTTCGAGGCGTCGGTGCCGGTGTAGAGGCGGAACTCGAACACCCCCATACCGGAATGCTCCTCGAGCTTCTCACGCACCAGATCGAAGTCGAGCACCATGGCGAGGGAGTCGGGGTCGTCGCGACTCGAGCCGGCGGCGGCGAGCGAGGGTGCGACGAGCAACGCCAGAACGGTGAACACGGCCGGGGCAAAACGCATGGGACCTCCTGGGAATAGGTGAGACAAACCCGAGACGGGCCACCCGGGCAAGTCATTCTGTGCGCCAACCCCGGACGGCCGGCGGCTATTCCCGCCTCAGGCCAGCTTGAAGATCTCCACCGGCTCGACCCGGCCCTTGACCTGCACCGGCCCGATGCGTTCCATCGCTGGCAGGGGTTCGTCGCCAGCTTCGAGTGCCGTCCGCACGCTGGCTGAGATCAAGAATTGGGCCTCGTACTGTTTGTTGAGGCCTTCGATCCGGGCGGCGAGGTTCACGGTGTCGCCGATCACCGTGTACTCCTTGCGAGCCGCGGAGCCGACATTGCCGGTCATCACCTGGCCGGTGTGCAGGCCGATCCCGATACGGGCGTCGCCAATGTGCCCGGCGCTGCGCTCCTCTTCCATGCGCGTCAGGATGGCGAGCGACGCCTGCACCGCGTTGGTGCTGTCACGACCGTCGGAGAGGGGCGCGCCGAAGATCGCCATGAAGCCGTCGCCGAGGAACTTATTGATGATGCCGTCGTGGGCGTTGATGATGTCGAC
>JAUUZB010000616.1 GCA_030590185.1 Deltaproteobacteria bacterium | reverse complement strand
GGCCTGGGGCGGGCCGGCAGCGAGTGGATCAAACCGGTTCCGGAGGTGGTGATCGACTTCTTCGCCTCGCTGTTCGAGGGGGAGGGGAGCGAGATCTTCTCCGAGGTCCTGGGCCTCTGCTGGCGCCACCATCAGGAGCCACCGCAAACCGTAGTCCACGCCGATGCCCGGGTCGGCAACGTCATCTTCCCGCCGAGCGCACAAACGGGCCGGGTCGTGATCATCGACTGGCAATGTGTACGCCAGGGTCAAGGAGTCTACGAGGTCGCCTACCTACTCGCGGACAGTCTGAACACCGAGGACCGGCGAGCACGAGAGGATGCGTTGGTTCAGGTCTACCATCAGGCCCTCTGCGACGCGAGGGTCACGGGCTATGACCTCGAGACCTGCCGGGACGACTATCGCTATGCCGTGCTTCTGGTGCTCGCCCTGTTGGATTTGCCTTTCCTGGTGGCCGAGGCAAACGTCGACGACGAGAACGCCGCGGCCTTCGAGGAGGTACGGGTCGTCTGGTTCGAGCGGCTCGCGGCGGTGATCACGGACTTCGACTACGCCTGGCTGGCACAACGTTGCCGGTTCAGCGAAGAGGAGCTACGTGGGGCCTGCCTAGCCTCGGTGGCGCGCAAGCGGAAGGCACCGCCGGAGCTTGGGCCCTTCGACACGCGGCCGGCTGACGCCGACCGCGGCTCAGGGTGAACGGCAAAACTCGTACGTGTTCACTACGCCTCGGCCGAGGGGCTACGGCGCCGGCTTGGTGGTCTTGCGATCCTCGCCACCCTTTCGGGTGTAGGGCGCGCAGGCGGAGCGATTGCGGCCCGCCTCCTTGGCCTTGTAGAGGTACTTGTCGGCTTCCTTGACCAAATCCTGGGCAGTTTGGAAGTTGGTGTCGCGCAGGGTGGCGATGCCCATGGAGACGGTGATCGCTATATCCCGACCGTCGTGGTCGAAACCGTAGGCTGCGATGGCCTTGCGGATCCGCTCGCAGACCAGCAACGCCTCGTTGGCGTCCGTGCTGCGCAGGATGATGGCGAACTCCTCGCCGCCGTAGCGGCACAGGATGTCCTCGGTACGCAGGGACTTGCCGATCAGCTTGGCGACCACCTTGAGAACGTAGTCGCCCGCCACGTGGCCGTAGGTGTCGTTGACCTTCTTGAAGAAATCAATGTCGAGCATCACCACCGACAGCGCCAAGTTGTGACGGGAGTAGTAGGCGAACTCGGTGGTCAGGCTGTCGATGAAATAGCGTTTGTTGAAGATGTCGGTCAGGCTGTCGCGGACCGCCTGGTCGTACATCTTGCGCTGGAAGTCCTCCTCCAGCCCGTCCTGGAGGGAGAACTTGAGGATTGTATTGGAGCCGATGCGGATCTGGTCGCCATCCTCGAGCAGGGCCTCCTTGGTCCTCTCGCCGTTTAGGTAAACGCCGTTGGTGGAATTGAGGTCCTTGAGCTCCCAGGACAGGGCCTTGGGCGCGATCTGGGCGTGCTTGCGACTGATACCATCGTCGACCAGGGTGATGGTGGCCTGGTGGGAGCGCCCCAGGGTGACGATCTTGTCCGGCAGGTTGAACATCTGCCCCGAGGCTGGTCCGCCGATGGCCAAAAGGTAGGGGCGAGGCCCCTGGGCGCGCAGCGCGCCGAGCTTGGCCACCGCCGAGCGTGACAGCTCCACCGTCTTGTCGAGATCGGACTCACTCTCAAAAGCGGGGAAGTCGTCGTCGTCGTCTGGGGGCGTGGCCATCTCCCCCTATTCTTACAGAAATCCCCACCCCCCAGGCAAGGCGAAGCGCGGCCGGGGCGGCGAATCGGGCCGGCTACCGCTAGCGCGTCGGGATCTCGCGCAGGGCCCGCAGGTGGGTCTCGTAGGTTTTCAGGGTGTGCGCGAAGGAGGCGAGCGGATCCTCGTCGGCGGTCATCTCATTGATGACGTGCAGCAGCTCCGCCACGGCACCACCCCGATCACCGGCGGCGTGCAGGGAGAGGGCAAAAAAGCAACGCAGGGGCCGGTATTGGGGCCAGTGGGTGAGCGCTTCTCGCAACACCCGCAGGGAGTCGGCGACCCGCCCGACGTTGCGCAGGTTGCTGCCGTAGGCGAGCATGAAGGCACGGCGGTCCTCCGGCGCGATGCCGAGGCGAAAGGCGACGTCGAACTGGAGAATCGCCTCCCGGGCCAGACCCTCGCGGTCGGCCGCATGACCGGCGGCGAGCCGCAGCGCCGCGTTGTCTTGGTCCGCGGCCACCTTAGTCAGCAGCGACTTGAGGTCCTCGCTCGGGTCCGGGCCGTGGGCGTCGCTCTGCCCACCGGCGCGTCGCTCGACGTCGGCGAAGGCCTCTTCGATCTCCTGCAGCTTCTTGCGGGCCAGGTTGGTGAATTCCTCCGGCACGCCGCGCGCCGTTAGGGAATGGGGGTCCCATTCCTTGACCAACGCCTGGTAGCTCGCCTCCACCTCCGCCATCGGCGCGCCGGGCTCCGACCTCAAGATCGCGTAGCTGCGGTCGGCCCCGGGGGTGTACTCCTTGCGGATGTACTCGGCGACAGAGTCCGGGACCCGCAGGGCGCTCTTGGCCCCCTTGAGCTTGCGCTCCTCGGTGGGGTCGATCGTACCGTCGGCGCTGGCGACGCGCAGCAGGATTTCGTACATCGCCACCCGCACCGCGTCGTCGCGCTTGAACATGCTGCGAAATTCGGAGGCGAAGTGCTTGAGGCTATGGGGCGCGCTCTTGGCCTCGGTGAAGACGCGGATCGCAAAACGCCGCGCCTCGTGGTCGAGCCCGAGGGATTGGCTTATGATCTGGTCTACGGCCTCGATCTCGTCGAGGCTAACGGTGCCGTCGGCGGTTGCCATCTTGGCAAGCATCGAGAAGGTGGCGGTGAAGAAGGCGAGGGCGCGCTTCTCGTCGGAGCTCAGCGACTGCTTGTTGTGTTTGTGCTCCGCTGCGGCGATGGCGATCTTGCCCAACGGGCCGTCTATCTTGAACCCCGGCTCCCGGCTCATGACCATGCTCATCCAGCTCATGGACGAGGCATTTCAGGGTCTGGGCCAGGAAGCAAGCGGCCGGCAGGCCTGTTCCCGCCCGGCGCAATTTGCGCTATCAGGCACGCCATGGGTTACGAGTTCATCGAAGGCAACGAAGCGATCGCCCGCGCCGCCGTGCGGGCGGGTTGTGATTTTTTCGCCAGCTATCCGATCACGCCGGCCTCCTCGATCCTGCACTACATGCTGCACGGGGTGCCGGAGGCGGGCGGGGTCGTCATTCAGGCTGAGGATGAGATCGCGTCGATGGGATTTTGTATCGGCGCGGCCATGGCCGGCCGCAAGGTGATGACCGCCACCAGCGGGCCGGGCATCAGCCTCTACAGCGAGAATATCGGCCTGGCGATCATCGGTGAGACGCCGATGGTCATCGTCAACATCCAGCGTCAGGGTCCGGCGACGGGATCGGCCACCAAGGGGGCGGAGAGCGACATCCAGTTCACGCGCTGGTCGACCTCCGGCGTCCTGCCGATCATCGCGCTCTCACCCGCCTCGGTGGAGGAGGCCTTTGAGCTCACCTACCGGGCGTTCAACTTCGCCGAGAAGTACCGTACTCCGGTCTTCATCATGGGCAGCAAGGAGACCGGGGTCACCAAGGAGACCGTGGATCTCGACGCCATTGATCTTCCGGCCCGGGTCGAGCGCACCCGCGTGCCGTCGGGGCAGGATCACTACTGGCCCCACGATTTTGACGCACCCCACGAGGTGCCGCCGATCGCTGACTTCGGCGGTGAGTACGTCGCCCGCTACACCACCTCCACCCACGACAAGACCGCCTATCTGACGACCAACCCGCGGACGATCCAAGAGATGATCGACCATTACGTCGCCAAGATCGAAAACGCGGTCGACGATCTCACCCTGGTTAAGAGAGACTTCCAAGAGGGCGCCGACACCCTGGTGCTCAGCTATGGGATCACCTCCCGGTCGGCCGCGGTCGCGGTCCGGCAGGCCCGGGCCGAGGGGCGCAAGGTCTCGGCCCTCGTTCTCCAAACCCTCTGGCCGGTCCCGGAAAAGGCAATCCTCGAGGCGAGGCACGGCATCAAGAAAGTCATCGTGCCCGAGATGAACCTTGGCCAGTACCGAATCGAGATCGAACGACTCGCCCGGTTGGCGGAGGGGGGG
>JAUUZB010000998.1 GCA_030590185.1 Deltaproteobacteria bacterium | reverse complement strand
GTAAGGCCTCGACCCGCAGGCCGACGAATAGATCGATGGCACCGACGAAGCGCTTGCGCGAGGCTCGCCCACCGCGCGCGATCAGGGGCAGGCGACCCTCCTCGGCGGTCATCAGCTCGACGATGCGGTCCGATTCGCGATAGTCCCGTAGCCGAACCACCACCCCCTCGAGGGTGAGCGCTTCACCCGGCACGGGTTAGTCGAGCCCAGTGAGGGACTCGGCACACTTGACCGCGGTGGCGTTGCCCATCCGGTCGGCACAGGCGCTGAAACGCTCGCGGGCCCCGGCAGGATCACCTTGCTTGAGGTGCCCGAGGCCGCAGTAGTAGCTCATCTCGTCCCGGTAGGACTTGGGGATGGTCGGAGCGATATTCTCGTCGTCGAGGCAGTACCTCACGAAGCGGGCGCAGTTGCTGACCACCGCGTCTGGATCCTCCGTATCCAGGCCGATACGCGCCAGCCACTCGTAGCCGCGGCAAAACTTCGGATTGGTGGCGACGGCGTTGCGCAGGCGACGTTTGCCGGTCTCTACGTCACCGCTCTTGAAGTAGGCCCAGCCCATGTTGCCTTCGGCCAGGGACGGGGTGGGGTAGAGCACGTCGGCCAGAGCGCGTTTGAATTGCTCGATAGCTTCCTCGTAACGGCCGAGATCGAGCAGGAGAACGCCATAGTTGTTGTGGGCCGAGGAGAAGCCCGGATCGAGTCGCACCGCGGTCGCGTAGTGGGTGAGCGCCTCCTCCTGCCGCCCGAGGGCGTGGTAAACCAGGCCGATGGCGTTGTGGAACTGGTGCTGCTCGGGATCGAGCTCGATCGCGGATAACAGATCGCGCAGCGCATCGCGGGTACGGCCCTCACCCAGCTGCACCACCGCGAAGTCATAGCGTATCCTGGCGGTGGCGCGGTCCTTCTCGGTGATGGTGGCGGCGCAACCGGAGAGCAGTGCCAACGCGATGGCAAACGCCCGTGTGAAATGGTTCATGGGGCGTATGGTGTACCCTAGAAGATCCTCACGGTGAACTCTTTTGAGATGGTGTCGGTTTGCATGGCGCTGACTTTGAAGTCGATCAGCTTGCGGGTCATCATCACCTCCCGGCCCGCCATATCCCCCTTGCCGATCACCACCCGGAAAAAGTGGCCAGCCGATTGTGACCGCCGTTGGCCCTTGATGGTCTTGCGGGCGATGAAGCGAACCTTGACGTCACCCTGTTTGAGGTACTTGGTCAACTCCAAGTAGATGTGCTCCTCGTCGTCGAGCAGCTTCCGCGTCCACTTGTTGTTGATGTACATGTCGATGTCGTACTGCGACATCCCGGGGGCAGCCTTCTCGGTGACCAGGAAGTAGCGCTTGGTCGGCGGGGCGCCGGGGTTGGCCACTTCCATTTCATCCGGTCTGACCGTGCCCCCCTTCCGCACGGCGATCCCCTTGACGTAGAGGAATATGTTTCCCTTCTCGTCGATCTTGACCGTGCAGTTTTTGAACTGCTGGTTCTTGATGCCGTTGACGTTGCGATCGTTGAGGTAGACCGTGATGGCGAAGGCCTCGGCAGGGATCAACAGGGCGAGGGCGATGATAATTGTTCTCAGCATGAGTGAAACGCTAGTTGGGCTCCCTCGATGTGTCAAGCGAGTTGACCCGTCCGATCGCCACGTGCATACTCCCCGCGCCGTGGCCTACCTCCCCGAAAGCGCCGAAACGGTCCGCGCCATCCTCGAGGCCGAGGATATCGCGACCCGGGCCGAGCAGCCGATATCCTCCACGCATCTGCTCCTGGCCTTTTTTACCTTCCCCAACCGTGCCCAGGTGCTGCTCAACGAGCGGGGCATCGATGAGGACCGTGTCATCGCGGAGATCCGTGTCATCGAGGACGAGCCGCCGCGCACGGTGCTGCGCATTCGTGACCGCGCCCGCGAGATCGCCAACGGGTCGGGTTCCGAGGACGTCGACTGCCTGCACCTGTTGATCGCCCTGACCCGCCTGCGGGACGCCTTTGCCTACAAGCTCCTCGAGCGCACCGGCACCTCCTTGACCGCTCTGCGCAATGTGGCGGTCAGCTACGTTACCGGCAACATGCCCCGGCGTTATCGCTCCATCCCCAAGCCGGAGTCGACCCACCAGCCGGTGCTGCAGCGCCGCACCCGGCTCGCGCCGAGCACGGTCGTGGAGCGCAAACCAGAGCCGGCGGAGCCTGAGGCGGGAAGCGACGATGAGGATGACGCCTTCAGCGCCCTCGCCAACGCCGTAGACGCCGCCGCCGCGCTCGCCGCTGAGTCGCCCAAGCCGCTGCACCTCTCGCCATCGGCCACGCCGTTCCCGGCAACCCAACCGGCCGCGCCCTCCGCCTCCCAGGTCGAGCAGCTCGCCCCCACCCTCGCGACCTGTGGCGTCGATCTCACCGACATGGCTCGCCGTGGCGATGTCGATATGGCCATCGGCCGTGAGCGGGAGCTCGAGCGCCTCGTCGACATCCTGGGCAAACGCCGCGCCAACAACCCGGTGCTGGTGGGTCCCCCGGGGGTCGGCAAGACCGCCATCGTCGAAGGGCTAGCGGTCAAGATCGCCCGGGGCGACGCGGATGTCTGTCACTTCGAGGATCGCATCCTGTTCGCCCTCGACACGGGCTCCCTGGTGGCTGGCACGAGTCTGCGTGGTGCCTTCAGCGAGCGCATGGGCGCCATCAAGGCCGAAGTCGCGGCCGCCGGCGGTCGGATCATCGTCTTTATCGACGAGCTGCACACCCTCATCGGCGCCGGCACCAGCGGCGAGGGCCCCCAGGACGCGGCCAACGAGCTCAAGACGGCGCTCGCCCGCGGTGAGTTCCCCTGTATCGGCGCTACCACCGACAACGAGTTCAAAAAGCACATTGAAAAGGATCCGGCCCTCGAGCGGCGCTTCGATCCAATCTTCGTTGATGAGCCAACCGTTGACGAGGCGATCCTGATCCTCGAGGGCGCGATCACGCCCTACGCAGAGCATCACCAGATCACCTACAGCCTCGAGGC
>JAUUZB010000483.1 GCA_030590185.1 Deltaproteobacteria bacterium | reverse complement strand
TGACCTGCGACTGCCGCAAGGTCACGATGATTCACGGCGCCGACGGTGACGTCCTCGACCTCGGACGCAAGACCCGGGTGATCTCCGCTTCCCTGCGCCGTGCCATGAACGAGCGCGACCAGGGTTGCCGCTTCCCTGGCTGCAACTGCCGCGTCGTCGACGCCCATCACATCGAGCACTGGCTGGACCTAGGCGAGACCGAGCTCGGAAATTTGATCTCGACGTGCAAACGACATCACGGCCTCCTGCACGAGCGCGGCTTTCAGGTGCGGCTAGACGAGAAGGGCGAAGCGGTCTTCACGAGTCCGAACGGCGCGGAGATCCCGCGGAGCATCACCCCCCCACCTCTCCGCGGAGATCCCGTCGACAGCATCACCCGCTGGAACCGTGAGGCCGGTCAGCTCATCGACGCCGACACAAACCTCCCGGAATGGGATGGCGAGACCCCGCAGTATGCATACATCGTCGAGTTCATGACCGAGCTCACCGAGTCGCGACGGATGAACTCGCCGTAGGCCGCTGCGCATCCCCGACCGACTGCAACGCCGACACAACCCGTCCCCGGCCGACGGACGAGCTCGCCATCGGCAATTACGCTTCCCCAACCGCCCGACCCGACGCAACCCATCGCCGCGTCTCGCGGACCACCCCGGCCGTCTGGTTTCTTATCCTCCCATCGCCGCGTCTCGCGACCCACCGCCGGCCATTTGGTTTCTCATCCTCCCATCACCGCGGCTCGCGGACCGCCGCCGACCGTCTGGTCTTGCTCCCCATCGCTCTCCAAACGCTCCTCCCAGCACCGCGCCACGGAGTAGCACGGCAACCCTCCCCTCGATGCCCTAGCAACAGCGGCCGAGAAGCCTCCGAGCGATCGCACCCACACCGGCCGGTTCATGAAACCTTCGAACGATAGGCGTGGGCGGTGCTCTGCCCCGAACGACGCAAGCGCTTCGGGCCTACCCGCATGCGCAGGAACACCGCAACCTCCGCAAAGACCAACCGAACCCAACCAACCGAGCCGAACCAACTCAACCCCCTGCGACCGCCAACCGTCTTTCCGGCAGGCCTCCCTCCTCACCACGGCCAGCGCCGCACCACTTCCAACCTCCGCCCTCAAGCCCGCCCCGGCCCCAAAGTTCCGCGCCCGGCCCCGGTTGGGTGGGTCCTTCCGTTGTCGAAGGGCCGATCCAGGGATAGGCTCCCCGCGAAGAACGGAGCTGCCATGACCACTTCCACGACGGCGGACCACAGCTGTAAGGACCTCATGACCCCGCAGCAAGCGCAGGCACTGTGCCAAAAATGGCTCCCCGACTGGACAGGAAATCGCCCCGATGCGTTGCTCCGCCACTATCACCCAGATGTGTCCTACCGCGACCCCGGGCGTCCGCAGGGTCTCAAAGGACACGAGGAGCTTCGCCCCTATTTCGAGAAGCTGCTGGCCGCCAATCCGGATTGGCTGTGGGAGGCGGTCGAGGTATTGCCGTTCGAGGGAGGGTTCTGCCTGAAGTGGCGCGCCACCCTACCCGTATCCTCGGGAACCATCACAGAGTTCGGCCTCGATATTGTCGAGGTCCGGGACGGGCTGATCACCCGCAATGAGGTCTATTTCGATCCGTCGCGCCTCTCCGGAGGCTCGAAGTGACCGGAACAGAGCCAAGCCAACCGACCATGACTCAAAAAGACAATCACTACCGCCGGCTCGAGCGCATGTACGCCTCGGCACCGTGCAACCAAGAGCTCGCGCCCCGGCTCACCGTAACCGAGGGCAGCGCCGAATTGGTGATGCAAGTGGCAGCCGCGATGTTCCATGCCGGCGGGGCGGTTCACGGCAGCTTCTATTTCAAGCTCCTCGATGATGCCGCGTACTTCGCGGCAAATTCTGTGGTCGACGATGTCTTCGTCTTGACCGCCACACTCAACACCCAGCTCCTGCGACCGATAACGACCGGGTCGATGCGCGCCACCGGCCGAATCGTGCGCGGCGGATCAACCCTCCTGTTCGCGGAATCACGCATCGAGGACGACGAAGGGAGGGCCCTCGCCACAGCCCAAGGGGTCTTCGCTCGCAGCAAGACCGCCCTAGCGGACGTCGAAGGCTATCGCTGACGACAGGCACCGCCCACCGCCTCGGTTTCACCCAATTTCAATCCCGTGTATCCTGACCGCCGACCCCTAGACCCAACCCACGCCGCGCAGCAGACAGCGTATTGGGAGGCACGATGAGGCTGGTCACAACCCTAGCTCTACTATTCGCCCTGGGCGGCTGCGTCATGAGCTCAACCCACAAGTCCGCCATCGACCGAATGACCCGCCAGCACCGCGAGCTCGACGAAGAACTCGCCAAGATGACCAAGCAACGCGACGAGCTCAACGAGGAGACCCGCTGGCTCGCCACCAAGCTCGACCAACGCGAAACCCAGCTCACCGACCGCGGTGATGAGCTCACCGAGATCGACGCCAAGCTCACCGAGCGAGACGCCCAACTCTCCAGCGCCCAACGCCACACCCAGAACCTCACCACCACCGTCGAGTCGCTCAAGGATGTCGAGAAGCGCCTACGCGAGGAGCAGGATCGCCTGCGCGGTGATCGCGACAAGCTCAAGGAGGAAAAAAAGAAGCTCGACGCCGAGCGGGTCGGGCTGGAAAAGGAGGTCAAGGATCTGCGCCGCCTGCGCGCCGCCGCCGAGACGCGCAACAAGGAGTTCCAACAGCTCTTGAAGCGCCTCCACAAAATGATCGACGCCGGCGACATCGAGGTCAAGTTCCGCAACGGCCTGATGCTGGTAACCCTGCCAAGCGATGTCCTGTTCGCGCCAGCCCAGGCGGAGCTCAAACCGGAGGCGGTCGAGGCGCTCACCGAGCTGGCCCAAACCCTCAAGACCTTCAAGGGCCGACGCTTCCAGGTGGTGGGGCATACCGATTCACAGTCGATCAGCAACGAGCAGTTCGCCTCCAACTGGGACCTCTCCCTGGCGCGCTCCCAGGCGGTGCTCGAGGTCCTGATCAGCGGCGGGGTGCCACCGCAGATGTTGAGCGCCGCCGGTGCCGCCGAGTTCGATCCGGTGACCAACAACAAAAATGCCACCAACCGCGCCAAAAACCGGCGGGTGGAGCTGGTCTTCGTGCCGCAGCTCAAGGAGCTGCCAGGCTTCGAACAGGTGATGAAGTAGAACCCGAAATCCACCACGGAGACACAGAGGCCACGGAGAAACTGCCATGAAAGCGAAATGGTCTTCCTCGGTGATCTCCGTGCCTCCGTGGTAACGAGGCCTTCTTTTCGCGAGACAATCACCCTTGAGCAACACCGGTCACACCTGCGCCTCCTGCGGCCATCGCCGCCGTTGCGCACCCGAAGCGGTCTCCGGGGTCGCCATCGTCGGCAACATGAAGACCGGCAAGTCGGCGCTGTTCGAGCGCCTCTGCGGCCGGGAGCTGCAGAGCTTCCAGCTACCCGGCAGCCACGCCGACCTCAAATGCGGCCGCGTGCGGGCCAGCGAGGTGGTGGCCTTTGACACGCCCGGGATCCTCTCGATCTTCTCTCGCAACGAGGATGAGCGCGCCTCCCACGATCTATTGTTGACCACCGACGCGACGGTGGGGGTCGGCGGCCTGGTGGTGGTGGCCGACGCCAAGAACATGATGCGCTCCCTGGCCATCGCCCTGCAGTACGCCGAGTACGGCCTGCCGATGGTGTTGGCGGTCAACATGACCGACGAGGCCGCGGCCCGCGGTGTCGAGATCGACTTCGCCGCCCTCGCTGAGCTGCTCGGCATCGACGTGGTCCCGACCGTGGCCTCCGACGGCATCGGTGTCGATCGCCTGCGGCGTCGGCTGGCGACCATGCGCCGCCCCCAGACCCCAGTCCGCTACCACGGCCGCATCGAAGAGTGGGTCGAGTTGCTACAGAAGCTCCTCACCCCCGGCACGGTATCCCGCCGCGCCCTCGCCCTGCTGTTGCTCGCCGACGACGAGGCGGCCGAGCGCTACGTCGAACAGCGCTACGGCGCGGTGATGCGGCAACAGCTCCACGACCTGGTAGCTGAGTACCGCTCGGAGTCACCGGAGGCCTTCGCAGCGCAACTAGCGCAGCTCTACAACGAGCACGCCCGGCTGCTCGCCGAGCAGGTGACGCGAGTCGATCCACACCCCAAGAGCCTGTGGCTCTCCCGCTTCGGCGACTGGTGCACCCAGCTGCACACCGGGATCCCCATCGCCATCGGGGTGATCACGGCGATCTACCTGTTCCTCGGTCCGTTTGCGGCCACCTTCGTCTCCGGCGCGATCAGCGTGGGTCTGTTCGAACAGCTCCTCATCCCTTGGCTGACCACGCTGATCGAGGCGATCGGCAACGACTTCATCCAGGTCCTCTTGATCGATCCCGACTTCGGAGTGCTGTCGGTTGGCTTGCTGCTGCCCATCGGCGCCGTGCTGCCGGTGATGTTCTGTTTCTTTGTCGCCTTCGTGCTGCTGGAGGACTCCGGCTACCTGCCCCGGGTCTCGGTGCTGCTCAACCGATTGCTGCGCCTCGTCGGACTCAACGCCAAGGCGATCACCCCCCTGACCATGGGTTTCTCTTGCATCACCATGGCGATCCTCACCACCCGGGTGTTGGATCGGGAGCGCGAGCGCAACCTCGCCTCTTTCCTCATGATGCTCGCCATGCCCTGCGCGCCGCTGCTGGTGGTGATGATGATCATCCTCGA
>JAUUZB010000553.1 GCA_030590185.1 Deltaproteobacteria bacterium | reverse complement strand
GCCGTCCACCGGCTCCACCATCTCGAACAAACCCCCGGCGCCGAGGTCATAGTTGCGCTCGGCAAATTCCTCGACGAGCTGAAGCGGATTGGCGCCGGCGTGCAGGACGAAGAGCAGCTCCGGGGCCACCGGGGTCGGGCCCGCCCGTCGCGGCTTGAGTACCGTGCCGCCCGGGATGGCGAGGCCGGTGGTGGCGGCGATGGGAGGCGACGCAAACGGCAAGACGATGCAGCCGGAGAGCGGGATTGTTGAGGCCAGGGCGAGAACGAGCAGCGTCTTGCGCGCCGGGGCTGATACGACGCTCGGCGCCGCGCTCGGATCTCTTGGCGGCATGGATTCCAACCTATCACCCCGACGAACGCGGAACGGTGGTGATTCAACCCGGCATCTTGACCAGGTGCGTTTCGGTGCGTATGGCGGCACTCTAGCCCATGCTCGACCTCAAGCGCCTCCAACGTCTTCGCCTGTCGGGGCGACCGTTCGGGCAACGCGTCGTCGCTAGCCTGTACCTGAGGCCCAACTACTTCCTCAACAAGGTCCGCATCCGGTTCGAAAACGATGAGCGGCTCGTGCCGGAGCCGGTGATCTTCGCGATGAACCACACCGACGCCTTCAACTACTGGCCCTTCCAGACCGCCCTCTGGCTCGAGAGGGACCGCCTCACCGCCACCTGGGTGAAGGGGAAATTTTACGAAGGCCGCGTCATGGCCGCGTTCATGGCGCTGACCAACAACATCCCGACCGTCTCCCGGGGCTACCTGTTAACCAAGGATTACGTCCAGACCATGGGCGAGCGTCCGACCAACGAGGCCTACCAGCAGTTACGCGCCTGCATCGGCCAAGTCGCGGCGAGTGAAGCCGGGGAGGCCGCCAGCGACACGCCGGTCGATCTTGGCGCGGTGCCCGCGGCGGTTCTCGAGCGACCGCGCAACATCCTCGGATACGATTTCAATCCCGCGCAAGAGAGCTACGCGCAGGCGATCAATGGGCTGTTTCGGCAGATGATGCACCGTTTCGTCGAGCTCAACGGCGAGTGCTTCAGCAAAGGTTGCGACCTGCTCGTCTTCCCCCAGGGCACGCGGTCCTTGCGGCTCCTCCCGGGGCGCATCGGCCTGGCGCAGGTCGCCCTGCACTTTCGTCGCACCGTGGTGCCGGTCGGCTGCAACGGCTCCGACCTGATCTACCCCGGCACCTCCTCTTGGGCCCAGGAAGGTGAGGTCACCTACCGCTTCGGCGAGCCGCTCACCTACGACCAGGCGGTCGACTTCCACATCGACGGGCCGTTCGATCCGTTCACCGCCGAGGCGGAGGCGCGTCATGGGGAGCAGTTCCAGGGCTACGTCGATCTCGTCACCCGTCGCATCAACGGGCTGCTCGACGAGCGTTACCAGCTCGACGCCTCGGCGACCAGCGGCGGCGAACGAGGTAGTGAGCGCTTCGTATAGAGGTGCACGCCAGCGTGGACGTGAAGGCCGGCGCGCTCAGCGCTTGCGCCGCTTGCGCTTCTTCTTGCTCTTGCCCTTCTTCTTTTGCTTCTTCTTCGAGCGCTTGGTCGCCCGGCCGCCCTTGTCCCCCTCCCCGGCCCCGGCGGCGACCGCTGCGGCGCCATCAGCGGCGGGGGCATCCTGGTCGGCGTGGCCGAACAGGTCCTTGAACTCTTCCTCGAGCTTGGCGGCGGTCTCCGGGGAGAGGATCAGCAACGCCTCGTAGGTCTCGATCGCGGCGTCCTTCGTCCCGGTCCGAGCCTGGGCCCGGCCGAGGAGGTAATTTCCCTCCACGTGGGATGGCTTGATCTCGATCACCCGCGTGGCCGCGGCGATCGCCGTCTTGTCTTTTTTGCGCTCAAACGCCTCGCGCGCGAAGCGCAGCTGGATGTCCGGATCATCGGGGAAAATCTTGGCCGCCTTGGCCAACACTCCCAATAACAGACGGCTGTGCTGCGGGTTGCCTTCGACCAGCCGCAGCAGGGGTGCGTAGGCTCGCTCCAGGCGCCGGTCGAGGGTAACCGCCTCCATCAGCGACGCGATGGCCTGATCGGGGACGCGAAACTCGTCGTAGGCGAGGCCGAGCTCGAGGTGGAGCAGGGCGGCCTGCGGTTGCGTGGCGATCGCCTTGCGCAACAGGTCGATGGCCTTGACGTGATTCCGCTGGCGCCACAGGGATCGCGCCCAACCCGCGATGGCCTCCACCGTCTTCGGGTCCTTGGCCAGGGCGCGTTTGAAGGCGCGATCGGCCTCGTGCTGCCTGTCGAGCTCCTCGTAGAGCACGCCGAGCTTGGCCGTGATCAAGGCGTAGGGCAGGTTGGGTACCTCGGCCAGCGCATCTTCGAGGATGCCCGCCGCATCGCCGTGGCGGTTGAGGTTGGCGAGGGCCTCGGCGAGGTGCACGTAGGCGGCGACAACAGATGGCAACAACCCGATGGTGGTCTCGAAGCTCTGCGCCGCCCGGCTGTTGTCATCGGCCGCGAGCTGCACCATGCCGAGCTCATAGTGCAGGGCCCAATCCTGCGGAGCGACGGAGAGCGCGTTGTGTAGCAGCGCCGCCGCCTCTTTGTAGCGACCATCCTCACGACGCAGGCGCGCCAGCCACAGGTGCGCCCGCGGCTTTTCTCCGAGCCCGGCGGCGCGCGCCAAGGCCTTCTCCGCCGCCGCGTTATCGTCGAGCGCCAGGTAGGCGCGGCCGAGCCCGAGGTAGAGCCGTCCGTTGTTCGGCTCCTTGGTGATCGCCTCCCGGAAGACCGCCAACGCGGCCTTGGGTTTTTTCTGGCCCAGTAGCTGGTTCCCCAGCTGGATGGGCGGCACTCCGCCGACACAGGCCGCCAAGGTGACGAGCACGATCGTGCACGCCACCGCCGGGGTGGCAGGGCCTTTGGCAGCTTGCGCTCGAACCAACATCACCTCCGGGGGCGACCGAAATCGGCCGCATCGCCCATGATACGCGCCTGCCACCCGCGGTAGAAGTCCGATGAACAAAAACCCGGTGGGCGGACACATTACCAATAGAGACCCATTGGTCGGCGGCATCGCGCCCGCTGCTACCACAAACCTGACAATCAGCCCGGAGGGCTGGAGAGCCGAGAGAATGAACGTGCGTCCGTTCGTGTGTGCAGGAGTGTCTCTTTCAGGTGCTTTCCCGGGTCGAGTCCGGCGACCGCTGGTCCTCCCGCTGGTGGTCGCCGGGCTCGTGATCTCGACGGGGAACGTCCACGCCTCCCCCTCGGTCACCGAGACGGTGGTGGCGCCGACCATCGAGCCCGAGACAGCCTCTATCTCGGTGTTGCTCCTGCCGAGCCGACGGGTCGGCGTCTCGCGGGTGCTGACCCGCATGATCGATCAGTTGTTGTTGTCGGAGCTCGCCCACGCCGAGCTCGGACGGGTCGTTTCCAGCGGTGATCTGGCGCGCTTGATCGAGCAGGAGCGCCTCAAGGATCTGCTCGACTGTGACGAGGTGCGGTGCCTCAGCGAAATCGGTGGCGCCCTCGACACCGACTGGATCGTCACGTCGTCCCTGGGCCGGATGGGCGGTCGCTACCTGTTCAGCCTGCGCGTCTTCTCAACCGGGGATGGCGAAACCCTGGCCATGGTCAACGAAGCGCTCGACAACGAACCCCAGCTGCTCGACGCCGCCCCGCGGATGACCCGCCAGCTTCTGCGCGAGGCGAGCGGCGCGGCTCCCCAGGGGCCACCCACCTTCTTCACCGCCGAGCTCTCGGCCAGCGCCGCGGGCCGATTCGGCGCCGAGAGTTACTACCCGGGCCCGGGCACCACCCTGCGTGTCGCCTGGGGCGGGCTGTGGCCGCCGATCGGTTGGTACTTCTACATCCTCGCTGGGCTCCAGATGAGTCACCTATGGGGCGAGCAGACCAGCCGCGGCGGTGCGTTCAGCTATCAACGCACCCAGCTCAGCCCGTTCGCCTTGCTACGTGCGGCGATTCCGATCGCCCACGACGGACACACCCGCCTCGCCTTCGGCCTCGGCTTTGGCGGTCTCTACGAGGTGGCTGGCGCCGAGCAGGCTGGCGGGATCGCGGTGAACAGCGAAGTTTGGAAGCCGGAGCTGAGGGTCCTCGCCGGCATGTCGCACCGGCTCACGCCGTTGTTGTCGCTGTTTGGCAACTACCGACTACGGGTTCAAATCGGCGGCCGGGGCGTCGACACGGTAACCGAAGTGGTCAGCCTCGGGGTGAGCGAACCGACCACCACCGTCCACGAGATCGAGATCGGGTGTGGCTTCCATTTCTGAGCTCCCCAGATGCGCCCGGTGTTCCGCATGGGCGGGATTGCTGTTGGCCCCGGCGCTGTTGGTGATCGGCTGTGGCTACGAAGGCACGCCGGACAGTCTCCATGTCGAGACAACCTTGACGGGGGGCGGCAGCGGAGAGCTGGTGG
>JAUUZB010000888.1 GCA_030590185.1 Deltaproteobacteria bacterium | reverse complement strand
TTTTGAAGACCTCGAGCTCCGGGAAACGCTTGGCCTCGAGCTCAATGATCCGACCGCACACGTCGGCGGGAGAGTTCACGCCGTTGCCCGTAAACACCGCCTCGCCGTCCTCGAACATGGTCAAGGCGCCGTTCTGGAGCGCATCCGCGGGCAACTCGCCCGATACGGCGGGGCCCTGTGCGTGTCTGACTTGATCTATTGCATCCGTCATGGGTCGTCTCCTGTTGACGGTTTCTTTCCCTGAACATTAGCAGAGGAGCCCTCCCCTGGTTGACATAATGTGCCCAAACTGCGCGGGGTTAGCAAGGGAACCCACCCCAACGGACGGCGGATTGCTTCCAAAAAACCACTGGCGTGGTTAGACTTGGCCCGTGGACGCCTGGATCGACAGTTTTTCTGACCATCTACTCAAAGAGCGTCGCACATCCCCCCACACCGCTCGATCGTACGTTGGCGACGTGCGGGCGGCCTTCGCATTCGCGGCGACCCGCGGCAAACCCAAGCCCACCACCTGGACCTCCGATCTCCTGCGGGCCCACCTCGCCCGTTGCCGCACCCGGGAGGGCCGACACCTGAGCGCCACTAGCCTGGCGCGCAAACAGAGCGCCCTGCGCACCTTCTTTGCCTGGCTCCGGCGCGAGGGCCTGGTGCGCGAGGATCCCACCGCCCTGCTGACCCCGCCCAAGCTGCCCAAGCCCCTGCCCCGTGCCCTCGACGCCGACGCGGCACTCGCCCTGCTGCGGCCACCGACCGACACGGATCCCAAGTCCCGCCGGGATCACGCCGCTCTCCTATTAATGTACGGGCTCGGCCTCCGGGTCAGCGAAGCGAGCGGGCTCAAGGCGGTGAATGTCGACCTCGCAACGGCCGAGGCCCTCGTCCATGGCAAAGGCAACAAACAGCGGGTGGTGCCGATCCCGGCCGGCTGCGTGCCCGGACTCACGGCCTACGCCGAGGTACGCGCCGCAGATGCCGAGTTCTTCCTGGTTGGGCGCCAGCGTGGCCAGCTCGCCACGCGCACCATCGCCCGCATCGTGCGGCGGGCGGCCCTGCGCTCCCTCGGTCGGCACGTCACCCCCCACCAACTGCGCCACTCCTTTGCCACCCATCTCTTGGCCGGCGGCGCCAACCTGCGCGCCATCCAAACCCTGCTCGGTCACGAAAACCTCTCGACCACCCAGCGCTACACCAAGGTGACCGCTGAACGTTTGTTCGCCGTGTACGACGCGTCCCACCCGCGCAGCCAGTAACGCCGACCCCCACGCCGCCGGAACGCCACCCCAACGCGACGAAACCCCCGATCGGGCGGGGTCACGTTGACACCCCACCCTTCGGGCCCTATATCGCTCCCCCATGCCAGCGGCGAAAAACGCGGTCGTCCTGCTCTCAGGCGGCCTGGATTCGGCTACCTGTCTGGCGATCGCCCGCTCCGAGGGCTTCGTGCCCCACGCCCTGAGCTTCTCCTATGGCCAGCTACAAACCGTGGAGCTCACGGCCGCAGCCCGTGTTGCCGAAGCGCTCGGCGCCGCCTCCCATCGAATTCTGGAAATTGACCTGCGGGGGGGCTCGGCCCTCACCGGCGAGGGTGAGATCCCGAAGAACCGGGTCGAGATCGGCGACCAAATCCCGGCCACCTACGTGCCAGCCCGCAACACGGTCTTGTTGTCCCACGCCCTCGGCTGGTCCGAGATCCTCGGCGCCTTCGACATCTTCATCGGGGTCAACGCGGTCGACTACTCTGGCTACCCAGACTGCCGGCCGGAGTTCATCTTCGCATTCGAACGCCTCGCCAACCTGGCCACCGCCGCGGCGGTGGAGGGCAAGGGACACTTCAAGATTCACGCACCGCTACTCGACCTCACCAAGGCCGAGATCATCCGCCGCGGCACCGAGCTCGGCATCGACTACGGCATCACCCACTCCTGCTACGACCCGGTCGGCGAGCTCGCCTGCGGCGCCTGCGACGCCTGCACCCTGCGACGCCACGGTTTCTCCGAGGCGGGTCTCCCCGACCCGACCGCCTACCAACCCTCAGCCCACAATGGGGTCGTCCCATGAAGAAGGTCCGTTCCACCACCGTGCTCGCGGTACGCCGCGGCAACCACCTGGTGATGGCCGCCGATGGACAGGTGACCATGGGGGATACCGTGGTCAAACACGGCGCCAAGAAGATCCGCCGCCTCCACGACGAGATGGTGGTGGCTGGCTTTGCCGGCGCCACCGCCGACGCCTTCACTCTGTTCGAGCGCTTCGAGAGCAAGCTCAAGGACTACTCCGGCAACATGACCCGGGCCGCGGTCGAGCTGACCAAGGACTGGCGCACCGACCGGATGCTGCGCCGGCTCGAGGCGCTGTTGCTGGTGGCCGACGCCGAAAAGACCCTCATGATCTCGGGCACCGGCGACGTGATTGAGCCGGACCACGGGGTGGCGGCGATCGGCTCCGGTGGCAACTACGCCCTGTCCGCCGCCCGCGCCCTGCTCGAGAACACCGAGCTCGATGCCCGGGCGATCGCCGAGTCCGCCATGCAGCTCGCCGCCGATCTCTGCGTCTACACCAACACCAATATTGAAATTCAGGAGCTCGGCAGCGCGAGCTAGCCGAGCCACGGGTTGACTATGCATTCTGAAGAGTCGATGGAAAAATCCTTCACCCCGCGCGAGATCGTCTCCGAGCTCGACCGCTTCATCGTCGGCCAGGACCAAGCCAAGCGCGCCGTAGCGATCGCCCTGCGCAACCGCTGGCGCCGCCGGCGGGTGCCAGAGAACCTCCGCGACGAGATCGCGCCCAAGAACATCATCCTCATCGGCTCCACCGGCGTCGGCAAAACCGAGATCGCGCGACGCCTCGCCCGACTCGCCCAGGCGCCCTTCGTCAAGGTCGAGGCCTCCAAGTTCACCGAGGTCGGCTACGTCGGCCGGGACGTCGACTCCATGATCAGGGATCTGGTGGAGCGCGCCGTGCAGATGGTGCGCGACGAGGAGCAGGAGCGGGTCGAGGTCAAGGCCGCCGACGTCGCCGAGGAGAAGCTCCTCGATCTGTTGCTGCCGCGCCCGGCCTACGAGCAGGATCCGACCGCCGAGGAGGAGGAGCAAAAGGCCAGCCCCACCCGCGAGCGTCTGCGCAAGATGCTACGCGCCGGTGAGCTCGACGAGCGCGAGGTGGAGATCGAAGCCGACGACAAGCGCCTGCCGATGATGCAGGTCTTCTCCAACGCCGGCATGGAGGAGATGGGCCTCAACCTGCAGGACATGATGGGGCAGGTG
>JAUUZB010000745.1 GCA_030590185.1 Deltaproteobacteria bacterium | reverse complement strand
CGCTGTCTGGGAGCGCTTGCTTCGTGCCGGCCGATCTCCAGGTGCCGCCTGGGAGGCGTCGCCCCAGAGAGGTACGTCCGGGACCCACATTCCCCTAGCCGGTTTCTTGCGGCCCCGGGCCAGCGCCGTACACTAGGGTCGCTGGGATATCCCCACCTTGGATTCTATGGGTTATGATGGTGGGGGCGGCCGGCACGAGGAGAAATGGCTCGAGAAAAATTCTGCGTCGGGATCGACATTGGCGCCAGCTCCGTGAAGCTCAGCCATCTTCGGCGGGTCAAGGGTGGCTTGCGTCTCGAGGCCTTTGGCCACGTGCCGCTCCCCTCGGAGACCGTGGTGGACGGCGCCTTGATGAACTCCGCCCGGGTGGTGGATGCCATCAAGGAGTTGGTGGCGGCCAACCGCGTCCGTCACAAGCAGGTCGCCCTCGCCGTTTCGGGTCACGCCGTGATCATCAAGAAGATCCCCTTGCCGCAGATGACCCGCGACGAGCTCGACCAATCGATCCAATGGGAAGCTGAGCAGTTCATCCCCTTCGACATGGCGGACGTCTTCATCGACGCTCAGATCGTCAGCGAGGCCTCGACCCAACAGGGTCAGATGGACGTGGTGCTGGTGGCGGCCAAGAAGGACTTCGTCAACGAGTACACCTCGGTGATCCTCGAGGCTGGCCTCGACCCGGTGGTCTGCGACGTGGACGCCTTTGCGGTGGAGAACATGTTCGAGGCCAACTACCCGGTCGACCCCTCCCAGACGGTGGTGTTGGTCAACATCGGTGCCTCGAAGACCAACATTAATATCCTCACCGGCGGGGTTTCGAGCTTCACCCGCGACTTGGCGATCGGCGGCAACAACTTCACCGAGGAGATCCAGAAGCAGCTCAACGTCTCCCACGACGAGGCGGAGGCGCTCAAGCTCGGCGGCACCAGCGATCGGGCCGGTCACGCCGACGCGGTGGTGCCCCACGAGGTGCAGCGGGCCCTGATGAACGTCGCCGAAAACGTCACCAACGAGATCCAACGCTCCATCGACTTCTTCTCCGCCACCAGCGCCGCGCCCTCACCCTCCACCGTATACCTCAGCGGCGGCACGGCGCGCCTGGCACCGCTGGTCAGCGCCATCGAGAGCCGCATCGATGTGCCGGTCGATGTGGTCGATCCGTTCCGCAACGTGGAGACCTCGAAGCACGATCCTGCCTACCTGCGAAGCCTCGGGCCGACGGCCGCGGTCGTCATCGGGTTGGGCCTGCGTTATCCGGGGGATAATTGATGCCACGGATCAACTTACTGCCGATCAAGGCGGCGCGCCGGCAGGTCTCGGCGCGCAACGAGATGTTCGCCATGTTGATCCTGGTGATGGCGGTCATCGCCGGTCTGTTCACCTGGTACAACTCGGTCGACTCCGAGCTCGAGACCATGCGCAACGAAATTCAGAACATCGAGGCGGAGATCGTCGACCTCGGCGAAGAGGTCAAGAAGGTCGAGGATCTCCAGGCCAAAGAAAAGAAGGTCAAGAAGAAGCTCGGCATCATCAAGAAGCTGGTGGCCAACCGGACCGGCCCGGCCCGCATGCTCAGCGAGATCGCCGTCATCCTCACCACCGAAGCGAAGCGGGTTTGGCTGACTAAGCTCGCGGGGAAAGATGACGGGACGTTGATCCTGGCGGGGGGCGCCATGGATCACGAGGACATCTCGGAGTTCCAGCTCGCCCTCGAGCGCCGAGACGCTTTCACCAAGGTCCAGCTCAAGAACGTCAAGACAGCGAGCACGGACGACGTGCGCCACCTCACCTGGGAGATCTCCTGCGTGATGCGGTTTAGGTCGGGGTCGTAGGGGTCGGTCGATGGAACAACTGATCGAACGATATCAGAACACGCCGCCGCTGCGGCGCTACGCCTTGGTGGCGGTCATCATCGGCCTGCTGGGGTTCTTGCACTGGTACTTCATCAACAGCGACCAGGAGTCCGAGCTCGTCCAGCTGCACAAGACCTACAACGAAAAACAGATCGCCCGTAACAGCAAGCAGAGCATCGCTGATTACAAGGACACCTACATCGCCAAGCTCGCCACGCTCCAGGAGCAGCTCGATAAGGCCCGCGCCCAACTGCCCGACACCGCCGACGTGCCTCAGTTGCTCGCCCAGCTCGGCAACCGGGCCCGCCAGACCGGCCTGCTGATCGACGAGTTCGTGCCATCCCCCGAGAAGAAAAAGGATTTCTACGCCGAGATCGCCTTCAACATGAAGGTCAAGGGTTCCTACCACGACATCGCGACCTTCATCGATTCGGTCGGCCGGCTCGACCGGATCATCAACATCGTCAACCTGAGCATGGACACCCCAAAGATCCAGGCCTCAAAGGTGATTGTTTCTTCGCAGTTCAACGTCAAATCCTATCGATTCCTAGGCAAGAAGAAGAAGAAATGACCGCCCCAACGAAGATCCTCGCGACAATCGGCCTGTGTGTGCTGATGGCCCTATGTGGGTGTGGTGACGACACCTACGTGGAGGAGATCGACAGCGGGGCGATCGACAAGTCCGCTCTGCTCGAGAAGATGAACACCGACAGGCAGAAGAAGGCGAAGAAGCGTGATCTACAGGCGGAGTTTGTCTATTCCTCCATCGGCAAGCGCGATCCCTTTCGCTCCTACCTCGCCGACCTCGCGACGATTAAAGAGGAAACGGCGCTCCCCCTACAGGACACCGAGAAGTTCGAGCTCGATCAGTATCGCCTCACGGGGTTGGTGACCGGCACGAGCCAGCCCAAGGCGATGGTCGAGGATCCGGAAGGCGTGGGGCACACCCTGCGCGTTGGCGCCCGCCTCGGCCGGCACGGTGGCCGGGTTACCCGGATCTCCGCCAAGGGCGTGGTCATCGTCGAAGAAACCGTCAATCCCCTGGGCCAGAAGGTGCGCATACCGATCACCTTGCGGCTCCCGGAAGACCCGAACGCGTTGAACATAAAACTGCAATAGGCGTGCGAGCATTGCAACAGGAGCCCTACATGGCCCCAGCCTTTAGCCCCAGTCGCCGAACGAGCCTCGGGGTGCTCGCCCTCGTGACGCTGACCGTGTTGGGCGGCGAGGCGCAGAGCGCCAAGACCGGCGCCAACCTCGTGCGCGGCGTTGCCATCGAGGGGAGCGGTGAGAATCGGCAGGTCGTCATTCGCACCAGCCAGGCGCCGACCTTCACGGTTTTTCGTCTCGGCAATCCGATGCGGGTGGTGGTCGACATCTCCGGCGGGGACATCTCGGAGCTCGACGGGCCGATCGTGGTCGAGGATGGCGTCATCGCTCAGATCGCCACGCGTCAGTTCCGGGCTGACGGTTTCTTGGTCGGTCGCGTGATCGTTGGCTTCGAGCAGGAGATGACCTACAGCGTTCGCGCCGAGGGCAAGGCGGTGGTGGTCAGCACCGGCCGCTCCCCCAACAGTCGGATCGACCGCACCATCCCGCCGCCGGTGGCCCCGGTGGATCGTGCCGCCGCTGAGCGTTTTGACGTCGCCAAGCGGGAGGCCGCGGCCGCGGCCCGGCTCGCCGCGAGTGAGCGTCGACAGGCGGATCGTGCCGCTGACAACGCCCGGCAGCAACAGCGTCAGGCGGAGCGGCTGGCCAGCGAGGCGAAGGCGGCCCGTGCGGACACCGACAAGGCCAAGGCCGAGGCGGAAGTCCTGCGCCAACAGGCGAGCGAGG
>JAUUZB010001011.1 GCA_030590185.1 Deltaproteobacteria bacterium | reverse complement strand
TCCAGCTTCCGCGGGTTCGGCTTCTTCAGCCTCCGCAGGCTCTGCAGCTCCAGTTTCCGCGGGTTCGGCTTCTTCAGCCTCCGCAGGCTCTGCAGCTCCAGTTTCCGCGGGCTCCGTAGCTCCAGCTTCCACGGGTTCGGCTTCTCCAGCTACAACACCCGCACCTGGAGGTGCTGGCGCATCGATAGCGGGTGCAGGAGGTAACCCCACGCTCGGAGCGGGAGGAATACCCACACCCGGCGCAGGCGGCGTACCCATACTCGGGATAGGAGGCAGACCCACGGTCGGCGCCGGAGGAATACCCGCACCTGGCGCCGGAGGAATACCCGCACCTGGCGCCGGAGGAATACCCACACCCGGCGCAGGCGGCGTACCCATACTCGGGACAGGAGGCAGACCCACGGTCGGCGCCGGAGGAATACCCACGGTCGGCGCCGGAGGAATACCCACGGTCGGCGCCGGAGGAATACCCACGGTCGGTGCCGGAGGAATACCCACGGTCGGCGCCGGAGGAATACCCACGGTCGGTGCCGAAGGAATACCCGCACCCGGTGCCGAAGGAATACCCGCACCTGGCGCCGGAGGAATACCCGCGGTCGGCGCCGGAGGAATACCTACACCCAGCGCAGGAGGCGTACCCATACTCGGGATAGGCGGCAACCCCACGCCCGGCGTAGGAGGCAACCCCACGTTCGGAACCGGAGGCAACCCCACGCCCGGAACCGGCGCAGCTGGAATACCTAGCCCAGGTGGAGGTAGCACGCCCGGCGTCGCCCCCGGTATTGGCCCACCAAATGCCGACACGGGCGAGGGGGCACCAGCGATTTCGACTTCACCCGAAGCCTTGATCGTCAGGACAGACTGGCACCCTTCACAGGTTGCCTCGACAGTCCCAATGACCCCAGCAGCGCCGAGAGAAACAGCCCTGTCACATTTTGGACACTTGGCGACCATCGAGACTTTCCTGCCGGCCGCTCGTGCAGTCTGGCGAGGAGATGCGAAGACCTTGAAAACCCTAAACCTTGAACTAACACAGGGTCAGCGGGACCTCCATTACAATACGAGTATGGGGCCAGAACGCATTTTCAGGGCAGATTCAGGGCAGATCGTACCCGGCCAATGAGAATCTCGGCGTTGGCTGCGCTTCGCCCCCGACGCGGGGAGGTCGCGCTACTCAGGTTGGGTCGGCGGCGAAACCGTAGCGCTCGAGCAACGGATTGATCTCTGGCTCCCGGCCGCGGAAGGCGACGTAGAGCTCCATGGGATCCCGGCTGTTGCCCGACTCCAGGATCGTTCGGAACGCGGCGGCGGTGTCGGGATCGTACAGGCCCTTCTCCTTGAAAGCCTCGAAGGCGTCGGCGTCGAGGATCTCGGCCCACAGGTAACCGTAGTAGCCGGCGGAGTAGCCCTCCCCCTCGAAGATGTGTCCGAACTGCGGGCTGCGGTAGCGCACCCCTACCTCTGGCAGCAGGCCGAGCCGGTTGAGGGTTTCGGCCTCAAAGGCGTCCGCCTCCGGCCGGTCGTCTGCTCCGATGGTGTGCCAGGCGAGATCGAGATGGGCGGCGGACACGTACTCCATGGTCTCGAAGCCGCGGTTGAAATGCTTGGCCGCGGTCATCTTGTCGAGCAGCGCCGGCGGGATCGGCTCGCCGGTTTCGAAGTGGCGGGCGAAGGTGGCGAGGAACTCCGGCTCCTGGCACCAGTTCTCGAGGATCTGCGAGGGCAGCTCGACGAAGTCCTGCGCCACCGCCGTGCCGGAGAGCTCCTCGTAGGTACAGGCGGAGAGCAGGCCGTGCAGGCCATGACCGAGCTCGTGGAACAGGGTGCGCACCTGCTCCATGTTGAGCAGCGACGGCTTGCCGTCCACCGGCCGGGGGAAGTTGCAGACGTTGCAGATGATCGGGGTGACCGCCTCGCCGCCAGCGCCGCTCTGCTTGCGGTAGGAGTTCATCCAGGCGCCGGACTCCTTGCTGTCGCGTTGATAGAAGTCGGCGTAGAACAGCCCGACGTGCTCGCCCTTGGCGTCCTTGACCTCATAGGCCCGCACGTCTGGATGGTAGGTCGGCAGGTCGGCGCGCGGCTCGAAGGTGATCCCGAACAACCGCTCCGCCAGGCCAAAGGCCGCCTCGCAGGTGCTCTCCAGATCGAAGTAGGGGCGCAGGGCTTCGTCGTCAAAGGCGTACTCGGCCCGCCGCAGCTTCTCGGCGTAGAAACGCCAGTCCCACGCCGCCAATGTGAAGTCGCCGCCCTCGGCGTCGATCACGCCCTGGAGGCGCGTCGCTTCGGTCTTGGCGCGTTCGAGGGCCGGCTGCCAAACCTGGTCGAGGCGGGCACGTACGGCGGCGGGGGTCTTGGCCATGCTCTTGGCCAACACGAAGTCGGCGTGGGTGTCGAACCCCAACAGCTCAGCGCGCTCGGCGCGGAGCTGGGCGATCTCACTGACCAGGGGCCGGTTGTCGTGGTCGCCGGCGGTGCCGGCACGCTGACGAAAGGCCCGGTGAATCTCCTCGCGCAGCCCGCGGTTCTCGGCGTACTGCAAGAAGGGCAGCACGCTCGTTTGGTGGAGGGTGAAGATCCACTGCCCCGGGTGGCCGGCCTCCTCGGCGGTCTTGGCCGCGGCCGCGATCAGGCCGTCCGGCAGGCCGGCGAGCTCGGCGCGATCCTCGACTATTAGTTTGTAGTCGTTGGTGGCGGCGAGGGTATTTTCGCCGAACTGGGTACAGATCACCGAGAGCCGCTGGTTGATCGCCCGCATCCGGGCTTGCTGGGGCCCCTCGAGCTGGGCGCCGCTGCGGATGAACCCGGAGTGGACTTCCTCCAGCAGCCGGGCGGCCTCGCCGCCAAGACCGAGCTGCTCTCGCTGCGCATGGATGGCCGCCACCCGCGCGAAGAGTTTTTTGTGCAGATAGATGTCGTCGCCGTGGCTCGCGAGCCGCGGGGCGATCTCCTTCTCGATGGCCTGGAGT
>JAUUZB010000978.1 GCA_030590185.1 Deltaproteobacteria bacterium | reverse complement strand
GACTCGCCGACCTCCACCACCTCCGGACTCGCCACCAACGAATCGATCGCCAAGGGCTGTGAGACGCAATACCCCCCCACGCAGGTGCCACTGCGCGGACAGTCGTCATCGGTCACGCACCCGATCAACGCCTGATCGTCGATGGACGGATTGAACATACAGCCGGTCAGGAACGAGGCAGCTAGGGCGATGGTTCTCATGGCGCACGCACCTCCGATTCGGGGTCATCGTCGTCGAGCAGGAGCCAATCGAGCACCACGGCGGAGGTCACGAAGATCCCAACCCCGAGCATGACATTGGACCAGAGCGCATAGCTCTGACCGCGCTCGTAGCTCTGGCGAAACAGGTCCGCGTCGTGGGTCTGCGTCTTGAAGGCGGCGCCGTAGGTACCCTCCTCGAGCAGGGTGAGGATCCCGAGGGTGCCGCCCGCCACCAGGGCGGCCGCACCCACGCCCAACAGGATCGGCCGGCGCCAGGCGAGCCACAAGCCGGTCAGCGGACCGGCCGCCTCGCCGGGCTCCCCTTGCAACAGCCAGCCGGCGAGCCCAATGCCCGCCGCGGTGAGGCCGACGCCCAGGGTAAGGTTGGTCCACCGGGTATAATCCTCCCCGGTCTGGGCGATGCCCGCCATCTCGTTGCTGTCGAGCTCGTGGTGCCGGTAGGCGCGCTCCAGCTCGTGCTTTTTCTCGAGGCTGGCAAACCCGAGGCCGCCGCTGGTCAGCAGGGACGCCGCCCCCACCCCCATGGCCACGAAGGGCCACCAACGGGGCAGCGGGCCGGCCGCTACCTCATCATCGCTGCCGATCTCGGCACTTATGTAGGAATGCTCCGGCATGACGTGCGCCACCTCACCGAGGCCGACGGTCAGCAACCGGGAGTCGGTGCGGTACCCCTCCGACTCGATGGTGATCGTGTGCTTGCCAACGGTAAGAGCGAACGGCTCGCCGGACTCGATCTCGACCACCTCCCCGTCGATGGTCACGGTGGTACCCCGCGCCAGGTCGTCGATGATGATCGCCCCCCTGAACTGGTCAGGGTCGAGGAGCTCGACCGCCGCCGAGCGCACCAGGTCGATGAGCTTGTCCTGGCTGCCGGAGAGTTGGGCGTGCACGCGGGACTTCTCAGTGCTGGTCTTGACGTCGACCAACTTGAGCACCACCGCGTAGTTCTCCCCGAGCTTCGAGAGGGTGCCGGCGACCACCAGCTCCGCCTCGAGGACACCGCCCAGATCTACCAAACAGCGCACCCGGCCCTGACACTGCTGTAGCCGCTGGAGCTGGGGGTGGAGCAGCGCGGCCACCACCTGGTCGGGGGAGAGCAGATCGCCGCCGACCAAATCGGCCAGGGCCCGCTCTAGCAGGCGCTCGATCGGATGGACCTCGGAGCGTTCGATACCCAAGCCGTCCAGACCAATGAACGCAACCCGAGCCTGACTCGCCGTGGGTGTCAGCGCCACCCAGAGCGCGGCGGTAACAGCAGCAATCCCTGCGCGCATCGGGGCTCATTATGACACGAAACCGAGGGGGACTGTATGGGGAGGAGAAGGGAGGCGCGCGGGGCCGACGCTCAGCGCAGCCGCACCACCTTGCGCCCAAACAGGCGGTCGACCCGGGCCAAGAGATCGTCGCTGGGGTTGACCTTCAGGTACTCTGGCAAGGCGATCACCGTCTCGAACAGATCCGGCTCCACCACCGTCAGGCTCGCCGGGATCGTTCCCCGGTGGGTGGTGAGCAGCTCGCGCAGCTTGACCAGCTTGTCGTCGTCGACGGCGTAGACCGGGATCTGCATCTCGAAGCGCTCGGTCTTCTGGGCCCGCGCGTCGGAGAGCAGCTCCACCGACTGCGCCCGAATCTTCCACTGGCTGTTGTCCTCACCCTCGAGGGCGACGCTGCCGCGGATCAGGATCGGATCATCACCGCGCAGGATGGTCTCCACCTCGTGGTAGACCTTGCTGAACACGATCACCTCACAGGTGCCGTGCAGATCCTCGATGGTGAGGAAGGCCATGCGCCCCTTGCCCGACTTGAGCGGTCGCTCCCGAAAGGCGGCGATCACGCCGGCCACCGCTACCTCATTGAAGCGCGCCCCGCCGCTGAGCGCCAACTGGGCGAGTCCGGCGGTGGTGTGGCTGGCGATGCGCGGCAGATCGTCGGCGTAGCGATCGAGCGGGTGCCCGGTGATGTAGAACCCGAGCGCCTCCTTTTCATTCTTGAGGAGCCCCCTCTCGCTCCACTCCTCGCGCTCCACATAGACCTCGTCGGCCGGGGTGCCATCGCCGGTGCTCGGGGTGCTGGCCGCGAAGGCGGCGAACAGGTTGGTCTGGCCGATGGCCAGATCGCGCTGGCTCTTGGAGCCGGCGTCGAGGGCGCGTTCGATGGTATCGAACAGCTGGGCGCGGGGTCGCGCGAAGCAATCAAAGGCGCCACTCTTGACCAGCGCCTCGAGCACCTTCTTATTGACCTTCTTGAGCTCGACCCGCTCACAAAAGTCGTAGATCGACGCAAATGGTTTATCGTCGCGGGCCTTGATGATCGCCTCGATGGCCGCGTCGCCGACCCCCTTGACCGCGCCTAGTCCGAACAGGATGCTGCGCTCGGTCCCGCCGCCCGACCCCTCGCCGTCGCGCGGCACTTGGACCACCGAGAAGTCACGCTCCGAGCGGTTGACGTCGGGTGGCAACACCCGGATGCCGCGATCGCGCGCGCTCTGGATGTACCGAACCACGTTCTCCTGGGTGCGCATCTCGGTGGAGAGCAGCGCGGCCATGAACTCGACCGGGAAGTAGAGCTTGAGGAACGCGGTTTGAATGCTGATCACCGCGTAGGCAGCGCTGTGGGACTTGTTGAAGGCGTAGCCGGCAAACTTTTCGATTTGGGTGAAGAGCCTATCGGCATCCGCCTCGGGCATGTCGCTCGTTTGGTTGGCGCCCTGCACGAACTCGGCGCGCATCTTGGCCATGACGTCGGCCTGTTTCTTGCCCATCGCCTTGCGCAGCACGTCGGCCCTGCCCATGGAGAAGCCGCACAGGTCGACCGCGATGCGCATCACCTGTTCCTGGTAG
>JAUUZB010000455.1 GCA_030590185.1 Deltaproteobacteria bacterium | reverse complement strand
TTGACCGGTCAAGGCCTTGACCTTGACCGTGTAGACCCGGTCCTCGTCGTCGACCAGATGAATGAGCGCGTCCTGGGTGTAGCCGTGGGGAAAGAAATAGAGGTACTGCACCCCCTCGCTGGCCGGCTCGCCCATGCCGCGGATCCAAACATCCATCAGCTGCACTCTGTCGCTGAGCTCGAGCACCATCTCGGTGTCGCTGAATGCCTCCTCCCCGGCCATGCCAGCCTTGCCGGCGAGATCGTTGACCCCGAAGACCGCCGCCGCCGCGTTGAACGACGGCATGTCGTTGCCGGAGGCCTCGCGCAGCTCCTCCGCCTCGAGGCGCATCTTCTCGGCCAGGTCGTGGAAGCCCTGGCGATCCTCGTGCAGCTTGGAAGCCTCAGCCAGGACGTTAGACTCGGGCTCAAAGGCCAACACCTGCTCGGTGGCCGACACCTTGATCTGCTTCTTCTCAAAATCGAAGGCGATGCGGTGGGTCTGACCGCTGAGGGCCGCTTGATCGTAGGTCTGACGCATCAGACCACACAGCTTGCCGGAGGAGGCACGCAACTCCGCCAACGAGACACTGTTGAGCGCCGGGACCGAGACCGCCACCATCAGGGCGATGATCGCCACCGCGATGGTCACTTCGATCAGGGTCATGCCCTGATCGTTGTCCCGGGCTCGAGTCACTCGGTGGTCCAGTTGGTGATGTCGTCGGCACCCTGCACGCCGTCCGGGCCGTAGGACATGAGATCGAAGCTGCCCTGCCGGTGGGTGCCCGGATAGATGTAGACGTAGTCGGCGCCCCAGGGGTCCTTGGGCAGCATGTCCATCACCGGCTTGGCGCCGTTGACCGACTGCACCAGGGCGTTGAGCCCCTCGCCGGTGGAGGGGTACTTGCGGTGCTGCAGCCGGTAGATGTCGAGGCTGTTCTGGATCTGTTTGATTTGGGTGCCGGCGGTGCTCTTCTGCGCATTCTCGAGGGCGTTGAACACCGCCACCCCGACCACGCCGGCCACCAGGCTCATGATGACCACCACCACCATGATCTCCACCAGGGTCATGCCCCGCTCGCCCTTGCGGCTGTGCTTGGCCCCCTTCGCCTGCTTCACCCGTGCAGCCACGATGTCGCGCCAGTCATTCATCAGCTTCTTCATTGTCCGGTCTCCCAGTGAGCCGCGCGGGCTCAGCCAGCAAAAGTCGTGATCTGCAGCATCGGCAGCAGAACCGAAAACACGATAAACGCCACGATCACCGCCATGAAAACCAACATCACCGGCTCGAGGATGCTGGTCATCGCCTGTAGGCGGGCATCGATTTGGACTTCATAACTCCGGGCCACGTGGTTGAGCATGTCCTCGAGCTGGCCCGACTTCTCGCCGATGGCGATCATGTGCACCACGATCGGCGGGAACTCCCCAGAGCGCTTGAGGGGCTGGGCGATCGCCTCGCCTTCCTTGACCGCGTCGCGGGCGGTGCCGATCACCTCCTGCAACAGGTCGTTCTGCACCACCGCCTGCACGATGTCGAAGGCGGCCAACATCGGTACCCCCGAGCTGAGCAGGGTGCCGAGGGTCTTGGCAAAGCGGGTCACCGCGATCATCCGCACCAGACTCCCGAACAGGGGCGTCTTGAGCACGAAGCGATCCCACTTGGGTTTGCCCCGGGCGCTGCGGATGTAGCGGATAAAGAGGTAGGCGAACAACACGACAAAGGGCACGCACAGCAGCCCCCAGTCCTTGGTGAAAGTGCTCAGCCCAATGAGGATCTGGGTTGGCAGGGGCAGCGCCACCTTCTGGGCGTCGAAGATCATCTTGAGCTTCGGGATGACGAACACGAAGAGGATGCCGGTGACCATGAAGGCCATCATCACCAGGATGATCGGGTAGATCATCGTGCCGACCAGCTTGGTGCGCAGCTCCGCCTGACTCTCGGTGAAATCAGCGAGACGCTCGAGCACCACCTCGAGGGCGCCGGAGGTCTCACCGGCGCGCACCATGTTCACGTAGAGAGGCGTGAAGATCTTCGGGTGGCTGGCGAGGGCGTCGCCGAAGCCGGCCCCCTCGTTGACGATGCTCTTGACCTCGGCCCAGGTCGTTTTGAAAGCCTCGTTCTCGACCTGGTCGACCAAGGCGGTGAGCGCCTGCACCAGCGGAATGCCGGCGCCGACCAAGGTGGCGAGCTGCCGGGTGGCCACCGCCAGCTCCTGCGACGAAATCCGCTCGCGGGTGAGGTTGGCGAGGAACGACTCCTTGCCGCCGGACTTCTTCTTGGGGCGAGCCTCCTTGAGCTCGGTGATGAAGATGCCGTCCTTGCGCAGGTTCGCCTTGATGGCGCGGGGATTGTCGGCATCCTGGGTGCCGGTGATCTGCTTGCCCGAGGCGTTGAAGCCCTTGTACGCAAAAACCGGCATCTCAGGCAGAGTCCTCCTGGGTGACGCGCATCAACTCGGCGGTGCTGGTGATGCCGGCGAGCACCTTGCGCGCCCCGTCCTCGCGCAGGGTACGCATCCCCTGGGCCATCGCCTTCTTCTTGATCGTCCCGGCGTCGACGTTTTGAAGGATGAGCTGGCGAAGCTCGTCGGTGGGGACCATCAGCTCGTAGATACCGGTGCGGCCCTGGTAGCCGGTGTTGAAGCACTTGGGACAGCCGACCCCCCGGTAGAATTTGGTGCTCGAGCCGACCAGCTCCGGGTTCAGCCCGATCTCGCGCATCTCCGCCTCGGGGGCGGTGTAGGCCTCGCGGCAGTCGGGACAGACGGTGCGCAACAGGCGTTGGGCCATGATGCCGACCACAGAGGAGGCGACCAGAAACGGCTCGACCCCCATGTCGACCATCCGGGTGATGGCACTCGGCGCGTCGTTGGTGTGCAGGGTGGAGAGCACCAGGTGGCCGGTAAGCGCCGCCTGGATCGCGATCTCCGCGGTTTCTAGATCGCGGACCTCGCCGACCATGATGACGTCCGGGTCGTGGCGCAAAAAGGAACGCAGGCCGGTGGAGAAGGTCAGCTTGATCTTCGGGTTGACCTGGGTCTGGCTGATCCCCGCGAGCTGATACTCGACCGGGTCCTCGACCGTCAGGATGTTGAGATCCGGGCGGTTGATTGATGAGAGGCAAGCGTAGAGCGTGGTCGTCTTGCCCGAGCCGGTCGGGCCGGTGACCAGAATGATCCCGTGGCTCTTGCGGATCAACGTCTCCATCTGCTGGCCGTTCTCCGGCGCGAAGCCGAGGTCGGTCAGGTCGAGCAGGACCGCCGAGCGGTCGAGCAAACGCATGGTGATCCGCTCGCCATGGGAGGTCGGCGCGGTGGCGACGCGGATGTCGATATCCTTGCCCGCGATCTTGATGCGGATGCGGCCGTCCTGGGGCAGCCGCTTTTCGGCGATGTTGAGGCCGGCCTGGATCTTCACCCGGCTGGTGATCGCCGCTTGCAACTTTTTCGGCGGCCGGATCTTCTCATAGAGAATGCCGTCGATGCGGAAACGCACCGACAGGTCGCGCTCGCCGGGCTCGATGTGAATGTCGGAGGCGTGCTCCTTGACCGCCTGGGAGATCAGGGAGTTGACCAGGCGAATGATCGGCGCCTCGTCCTCCGAGTCCAACAGGTCGACCGCCTCTTCGAAATCCTGGGCGAAGACGTCGAGGTCCTCGTCGGCCATCTCCTCCATGGCCGCGGCGGCGTGGGCGGTGCCGCGATCGTACGCCAGGTTGATGGCGTTGATCACCGTCTCCTCGGTGGAGAGCACCACCTGGATCGGGGCGTTGAGCAACATGGAGAGGTCGTCGAGGGCGCCGATGGCGAGCGGGTCGGCGGTGGCCACCACGATCTCGCCGAGATCGTTCTCCCCTATCGGCCCCAGCTTGTGCTGCTTGGCGAAGGTGATCGGTAGGTGGGTGATCAACTCATCCGGAATGTCGCTGGCCGCGACATCCTCCCGCACCTCGAGCTGAAGCTGCTCACCGAGCGCCTCGAGCAGTTGCTTCTCGCTGATGACTTGATGACCAACGAGGATGCGACCGATACGGCCGCCCCGCTCCTGCTGCTCATCGAGCGCCTCCTGCAGGGCGCCCGCCGAGGTCCAGCCACGCCTCAACAGAATCTGCCCGAGGCGATCCTCGCTGAAGGCCGGCGCTAGGCCCGGCTCTGAGTCCAACACCAGATCCATCTACTCGCCCTCGCCGCCGTCACCGGCGTCACCGACTCCGGCATCGGCATCGGCATCGGCTCCGGCTCCGGCATCGGCATCGGCTCCGGCTCCGGCTCCGGCATCGGCATCGGCTCCGGCTCCGGCATCGGCATCGGCACTGGCATCGGCACTGGCATCGGCACTGGCCTCACCCTCGGGCATGATCACGAGGTCGGCCCCGTCACCGGCACCAGACCCACCCTCCGGCGTGATCAAGAGATCGGCCCCCCCAGCCCCGCCGTTCTCGAACTTCTCGAGCTCGTCGCGCACCGCCGCCCCGAGCTTGGCGATCGGCCCGGTCTTGCGGCTGTAATCAATGTGCGCGCGGTAACGCGCCGTGTGCCCGTAGTAAGCCTCCGCAAACTCCTCATACTCGCGCATCTTGCGCTCAAAGATGCGCTGAAAGTCGCTCTTGTCGCTGATGATGTAGGGGGTGAGCACCAACAGGAGATTGACCTTCTCCACATCGCGGGTCTCATCGCGGAACAGGTAACCGATGATCGGCAGGTCCCCGAGGATCGGGATCTTGCTGGTCCCCTCGCTGACCCGATCGCGCATCAGGCCGCCGATGACCACCGTCTGTTGGTCGTCGACCACGACTACCGTCTTGGCGGCGCGATTGGCGGTGATCGGCTGCTGGGTCGCCTCGTCGATGCCGACCACGTCCTCGATCTTCTGATCGATGT
>JAUUZB010000958.1 GCA_030590185.1 Deltaproteobacteria bacterium | reverse complement strand
CGTTGCTTTTTTGGGCAAGCTGAATGTGCCGGCTGGGGTTCCGGTCGCGTCCAAAGCAGCCGAAGCTCGGTCGAGCACACCGTCGTCGGCTCGACAACGACGCCCATCCCGTCGGCGTCCAACCTCGGGTGCAGCGGGAGCGGCACCTCGCGCGCCAAGCCGTGCGGAGCTTCTCACCCGCGGGCAGAGCGCTGACACGGAGCCCCCAGCGGCCAAGGGCAAGGCGCGGCCCGCAACCGGAAAATCGGCGCTGATCCAGGAGCAGGCGTCCGATACGGAGCCCTTGGCGGCCAGGGCCAAGGCGCGGCCTGCAACCGGCAAACCTGCGCCGACCCCTGCGCCGACCCAAGAGAAGGCGTCTGATACGGAGCCCTTGGCGGCCAAGGCCAAGGCGCGGCCTGCAACCGGCAAACCAGCGACGACCCCTGCGCCGACCCCGGAGAAGGCGTCTGATACGGAGCCCTCGGCGGCCAAGGCCAAGGCGCGGCCTGCAACCGGCAAACCTGTGCCGACCCCGGAGAAGGCGTCTGATACGGAGCCCTTGGCGGCCAAGGCCAAAGCGCGGCCTGCAACCGGCAAGCCTGCGCCGACCCCTGCGCCGACCCCGGAGCAGGCGTCTGATACGAAGCCCTTGGCGGCCAAAGCCAAAGCGCGGCCTGCAACCGGCAAGCCGGAGCTGACCCCGGAGCAGGCGTCCGACACCGAGCCGTTGGCGGCGGCTGCGCGGGCTGCGCGGGCGCAGGCGCAGGCGCAGGCGAAGGCGCAGGCGCAGGCGAAGGCGAAGGCGAGCGAGGCGTTGGCCGGGCAGGACGGGCACGCGGTTGAACCGACGATCGAGGCTGAGGTCGAAGATCCGGTGGAGGCGCCAACCCAGATCGCTGCCTTGAGTGACATCAACGCCTCGGCGGACGCCGCATCGGTGGATGATCTCGAAGCGCCAACCCAGATCGCCTCCTTGAGTGACATCAACGCCTCGGCGGATGCCGTGTCGGTCGAGGCCGTCGAAACCTCGGCCCAAGGCGCAGGGATCGACGCTCCGGCAGCGGAATCGGGGGGTCTCGACGCGGCGCTCAATGGAGCGGCGACCGAGCGTGTGGAGCCAACCCAGATCTATGACGGTTCGGCACCCAAGAAGGTGCCCGGCACCGATGAACCGGAGACGGATAAGATCGCGGGACGGGGTCAGCAAGCCGAGCACCCGTCGCAGGCAGCAGCCGACGCTGCGGCTGCGCCGGAAACCGATCTGATCGCGAAGTCCGGCACGGCCGCACCCGCGGCCACTGTCGCGGCTCCCACCGAGGACACCAAGAAGAAGCTGATCTGGATCGCGGGTGGAGCCTCCAGCGGGGCAGTGGTCATGGTGGCGATCCTCGCGATCGCTCTGAAGTCGGGCGGGGACAGTGGCGCCGACGAGCAGCCAGCCCCCCCGGCGGTGCCCGACGTCGCGGCCGAGGGCGCGCCGGGGGGCGGTGCTGTCCCGGAACCGACCGCCGATCCGGAACCGGCCGCCGATCCCGTGCCCGCGCCGGCACCCAAGCCTGCGCCGGAGCCCGCTGCCGTGCCGGAGGCCGCACCGCAACCCGCGCCGGAGCCCGCCGCCGCTCCCCCGCCGGCACCCGATCCTGCCCCTGCCGCCGCCAAGAAGGTCAAGAAGCGCAAGGCCTCCCTGCAGGTGGTCGTCAACCCCTGGGGCAAGGTCTACCTCGACGGCAAGCTCATCGGCACCACACCGATCCCGCCGCTCAGGGCGATGTCCGGCAAGCACGTGGTCAAGGTCGTGCACCCGGCCCTCGGCACGCGCAAGTTCAATGTCAATTTCGGCAAGCGCCGGACGCTGGTGGTGAACTTCGACTGACCGGGCGCGGGCGTCGGGCGCGGGCGTCGGGCCTACGGGAAGATGAACGCCTCGGCGATGCCGGCGGCCATGGCCCCGAGCCCTACGTAGAAGAGGGTATTCTGAACGTTGGCCTTGGTCTCGTCGGCACCCATATCGAACCCGTAGGGGTCGGCGTCAAAGGCGCCCTTGCGGTCGACCTGTAGGGCGATCATGGTGATGATGATGCCAACCTCGAGGGCGGCGAAGATCGAGCCCCGCACGTAGTTCTCGTTGGCGAACTGACCGACCCCGAAGGGGATCAAACAGAGGGCGACACCACACCCGCGGCCCGCCTGTACTTCGGCGGCAATGGCGGTGGCCCCCTGCCAATTCTCCGCCTTTGTTTCGCCCGAGTGGGCGACGATGGTCTCGGCCGATTCTGACTCGGCTGGCTCGGGCTCTGGGTCGGTTAGGGAGCCGGTATCGAGGAGGTCGTCTTCGGTATCGGCCGGTGGATCGGGATCGGAGGTCGTGTCGCTGGTGGGCTCCGTTGGCTCCGGTTCTGCTTCGGGTGCGGCCTCCGCAGCCGGCTCTGGTTTTGGTTCGGGTTCTGGTTTTGGCTCTGGCTCTGGCTCTGGTTCGGGCTCTGGTGCCCCGCGCGCTCGGACCGCGGTGAAGAACTCGACGAGCTTCGGACTGTCCCTCACCGGATCAAAGGCGAAACCCGGTAGAACCGCGAGCAGATCCTTCCAAGCCTCGGCTGCCTCCTCATTTTTCCCCATCATGAAGAGCGTGTAGGCCCGGAACTTCAGGCAATAGACCTGTTGGTCGTGATCGAGCTTGGGGTTGTTCCGGAGCTTGTTAAAGAGCCTGAGCGCCTTGGGGTACTGGCCCTTGGAGTAGGCCTTGCTCGCCTTGTGCAGCACCTTGATCGGTTTGGCTGCGTGCACCGGGGAGCTGAGCAGGGTGAGGATGGCGAGAGCGGCCAGCAGTCTTCCCATGCGGCTAGCATACCGACTTTAGCGGGGGAGTCTAGGCCCGGCCGCGTCGCGGCGCCCAATATGGTTTTGCCGCGGTCGGTGCGCCGTGGTACCTTCGCGGCACCATGGCAAATTCACTACCCTTCGTGGAATACGAGCTGGAGACCACCGCCGATGTTGGCGAGTGGCGGGTGTTGAGCTTCTCACTGGAGGAGGCGTTGTCCACGCCCTATCTCGGTGAGATTGAGCTGTGCCAGGCGGAGGAGGACGGCACTGACACGTCCAAGTTCCTCGGAGCCTCCT
>JAUUZB010000319.1 GCA_030590185.1 Deltaproteobacteria bacterium | reverse complement strand
CCGCACGATCCCAAAACGTGGGATGGCCAGCCGCGTGATCCCGGCGCCGGTGAGGTAGCCCACCCGGTCCACGGCCAGCGCGATGGGGCCCTGGGGGGTCTCCACGGTGACGAGATAGGGTATCAGCGCACCTGCCTCGAGCTCGGCTCCATCACCGAGACGGATCACCGGCAGTCGTTGATCCGCGAGGTCGACAGCCCCCACCCGCGCACCAGCAGCGGGGACCGCTGGGGCGTCGAGGGCCTGATCCTGGGTCACCGCCAGCACGCAGTCGGTGCGCAGCGCCAAGCGATACCGGCCGACCTGCACATCGAGATAGGTGGTTGCCTCGCCCATGGTTCTGCCTCGACCCGGAAATTCCAGATCCCGTCTACCAGAACGGTCGGCCAGGCAGTAGGGTTGAGCAGGAACAGGATCCGGTTCGCGGGCTCCACGATTTGCCCGGTGAATGGTGACGGGATAAACTCACTACCATGGCATGGCATCGTCATACCCTTGGGGGGCTACTCGTGCCTCCGCTCATCTTTGGCGTGGCAGTCCTGTGGGGTTGTCAGGATTATCCCTTCGAGACCCGTGAGCCCGTGCAAACCCGCGCGGTTCAGATCACCGAGAAGATTACCACCGTCACCCCGAGCGACATCATCTTTGTGATCGACAACTCCGGCAGCATGGTCGACGAGATCAATGCGCTGCGTCGCAACCTCACGGACTTCTTCGAGACCCTGTCCGAGAGCCAGAACGACTATCGCGTCGGGTTCATCACCCCTGACATCGAGTGCAACATACCGGAGCGGGTGTGTCCGTCCCTGCCGAACGGAACCTCCCAGGCTTGCTGCGCCCGGGTCAGCATCAACAGCCTCCCGGATTGCATGGAGGGGGACGACGACAGCGACGGCAACCTCGACTACTCCAACTGCGACGGTGGCCGCTTCCGCAGCGCCGACGGCATCGGCCCGGACGGCACGACCATCGTCGGTTACGATCGCATCCTCGAGCGTCCGGAGGATTTGGATCTCGAGGATTGGCTCGATGGGGTCGAGGCCGCGGTCAACTCCCTGAGCTGCCACGGATCCGGCTACGAGGCCGGGCTCGAGGCACTGCGCCGGGCGGTGGTCTGTTCCTTGGGCGAGGCAGAGCGCGAGGACAAGGGTCTGCGCACGGTCGACGACAACGGCACCCCGGACGACCCGTTGGATGACATCATCACCGACGCCTGCCCGGACGAGAAGGTCGCCCAGCTCAACGCCGGGTTCCTGCGCACCGGCCGCGGCACCGATCCCATGGCCGAGTTGGTGATCATCTTTTTGAGCGACGAGGACGACTGCAGCTTCTACAGTGACATCACGCCCTACCGCACCTTGACCAACAACCTGTTGGCCGACGAGCAGGCGGCCAAGCTCTGCTCGCCCACCGAATGTTACGCCTACCACGGCGAGGATATCGACACCGGCGGCACCATCGGCCTGATGGACTGGGCCGACCGCAACTTTGATCCGCGCATGGACTGCAGCAACGTCAAGCGCCTGGTCAACCCGCCGATGCCCACCCCGGTCGACGACTTCCTCGCCGACATCATCGCGGCCAAGGGCAGCGTGCGCAACATCCGGGTCGGTGGGATCGTCGGTGGGGTGCGTACCGGCAGCGGCGGTCTCGATTTCGCGAGCGGCGCCTGCTACTTCGATCCGCTGCGCACCGACGGGGCGGTCTCGGATCCCGGCCCCAGCTCTTCCTGCGGTTGTTGGTCCACCGGCACCAACATCTATTGCGACATCACCAACGCCACCGGCGGGCAAATGACCCCGTGGCCCTTGGGCAACACGTACCAGGCCTGCGGCGGCGGTGAACAAACCGCGGACGGCTGCCAATCGATGATGGCCGGGCGTTATCTAGAGTTCATGCAGCAGTTGGCCGACCGCCGGGTCGAGCTCAGCGTCCCCGCCGACGTCTATGTCGATTCGATCTGTCAGTTCGACTACGGCGAGGCGCTCGGTCAGATCGTGCAGACCATCTTCACCAACAAATGCTACGACCTCGGGGTCGAGAACGTCGAAGTCGACAAGATCGAGATCCGCTACCAGGGAGATGTCCTGGAGTACGTTGGAACGGAATCCGGCCTCCCGGGGTGGAGCCACGGCCAGGACGATGTGACCACCGACATCTGCCTGGAGAACCTCGGCAACATCGATGTTGACGATCTTTTCGAAATTTTCCTGGTGACCGACAACCAGTAGGGAAAGTCACTCACCCAAACCACCGAGGATGGGCACCGGATGCTAGGAACCAACGCATTTTCTACCCGCTGGGCGGCGCTGGCCGCTGGCCTGGCCGTGGCACTCACCGCCGCGGGATGTCAGGACTACGAATTCGTCTTTCAGCCGGATGACGACCGGGAGGGCACGCACCTGCGTTTTGTGGTGGAACAGCCCTCCAAGGCCGACATTCTGTTCGTGATCGACAACTCCCGGGGCATGAAGCCGAAACAGGAGGCCCTCAAGGCCTCCATTGGCAAGATGCTGGAGTTCCTGGCACCCATGGACGCCAGCTACCGGGTCGGCATCATCTCCACCGATGCCCACGGCTACGACAACGACTGCAACGACATCCCGATCAGCGAGGGCGGCACCCAGGATCAGCTCCAGGGCAACAAGGGCGCCTGCGAGACCTGCTGGTGCGCCATCGACGGCACCACCCTCGACTGCGACAGCGACTTTGATTGTACCGGCGCCGAGGTCTGCAACACCGACATGCCAGCGGTGGACTTCGTCTCCGGCGGCCGCTGTTCGCTCGACTGCTTCGTCGATCCTGGCTGCCGCACCATCGACGTGCAGGCCGATTGCGACGCCAGCCCCTTCTGCGCCTGGAGCGGCGGGGCTTCCCCGGTCTGCGACTTCGTGCCGGCCTGCCCGAGCGGCTTCGCTTGCAATGAGGCGGCCGACCCCTTTGCCGCGCACGACTGCACCGAGTTCGCCGACGTTGGCACCTGCAACGCGCACCCGAGTTGCGCCTGGGTCGCCGCTAGCTCCAATTGCACCACCACCTGCGCCGCGATCCCCGACCAGGGCAGCTGCGACGCCCAAGCGGAATGCCTCTGGGATGCCACCGGCACGAGCTGCGAGAGCATCTACACCGGCCGCTGTTTCTCGCCGAACTGCTACAACTGTCGTCAATACTGCGACGCCCAGTCCTTCGCGGAGTGCGAGCCGCGGGTCAAGCTGCGCCGCCCCCATGACGGGGCCAAGGGTCGGTTGATCTCCGCCTTCGACCCGGACGTGTTCGACATCGACGCCCTCGACTCCTTTGGCCAGCCGCTCTATCCCCAAGAGATCGTCGATTCAGACGGTGTGCCCAAGCCGCTGTTGAACGGCGGGGTGCGCACCGTGCTCGCCAACACCCTCTACACGCCGCCGGACCAAAACCCCGTCCTACGAGTGCCGTGGGTCATCGATCGTGAGGTCCTGCGCCGGCAAGCGTGCGACGCCTGTAGCTGTGGGGACGAGCGCTGCAACGACGTGGTCGAGGAGGGGGCTGAGTTCCGCGGCGAGTGCTGCGACGCCTCGCTCTACGACGCCTACCACGCCGACACCTGCGCCCAGGTCGAGACCTGCGGCGACAGTCTGCTCTGCGGCCAGGAAGGCACCTGCACCACCTGCTTCGAGGACTGCGCCCAGCCCGTGGCTCAGGGTTTGTTCACCGCCTATTTCAATTCCAACATCAACGGCCTCGGCACCGACGGCTATGGCTGGGAGGAGGGCATCAAGGCGGCGATGATGGCGGTCGGGATCGATCCCATGGCCCCGAGCGTGGATACGGCCTTTGACCCGGGCTCCACCCTCACCCGGGTGGACGAGCTCGGGGTGCCGGATGGGCCGAACACCTTCACCCTCATCACCGAGACCGGCCAGCCGGACACCGTCTCCTGGATCCGGCCCGCGGACGAGGCGCTGCTCGCCATCATGTTCGTGACCGACGAGCAGGACTGCTCGATGTCCGACGCCCTGATGCAACTCAAGCACCTGTTCGAGGTGAACGTGGGTGAGCCCTCCGGATCGATCTGTTACCAGCCGGATGCCCAGCAACAGTTCATCCAGCCCGATCGCATGGCCGAGCTGCTCCTGGCCCTCAAGGAGGGGTCCATGTCGCGGCTGACCGTTGGGTTGATCGGTGCGGCCCAGGCCAACGGTCCGCCTGGGCGCGAGCGGCGCGAGGCACGGGCCACCGATTGCGTGGTGGAGCAGGTGGCGCCGGAAGAGAACCCCTCCACGGATTGCGCCTGCATGACCCTGGAATCCCCGGCCGCGGACGTGTCGCCCTGGTGCAAGTACACCCAAAATACATCCGAAGACCTGACCCTGCCCACCTGTGACGGCATGTCGAGCAGCCGCTACGTGGATCTCGTCTCTGAGCTCGACCGCCGTACCTTTGACTCGGTCTGTCGCGGTTGTCCCACGGATGGCAGCGCCTGCGATGCCTATGGCGATGCCCTGGTCGATTTTGCCCGGCTCGCGACCCTGGCTTGCTTCGAGCTCGGCGAGATCCGGCCGGCGGGCTGCTCCGAGGATCGGCTGGCCTTCTGCGACGAGGCCGCCGCGCTGATCGAGGTCCGCCGGGCCGCGGCCGAGGAGTTTGACCGGGCAGCCCAGGAGGGTCGCGATCCCGTCATGACCGTGCTCAGCAGGCTCGAGGGGCCGGATGATCCGGACGTGCCAGATGAGGGGGCGTGGTTCTACAACGCCAGCGAAAACCTAATCTGTTTGATCGATCTCGATCGTATCATTGGGGATTACTACGAGATTTTCGTCCTGCACCGGGACGACCAGAGCTTCTCGCGGTAGGCCCAACCCCGGCGATGCGGGTCTCGGATCCGCCTCCCTACAACCAGGTGATCCGGGTCAGCAGCAGCCAGAGCCCGTAGAATAGGAGCAGTAGGGCGCACAGGGCGAGCGCCAGGTCGTAGGTGTGGCCCAAGGAGGTCAGGCCGGTGACCGCGTCCGGCTCGACATCCTCGCCCGCGTCGACCGCCTCATCCATCACCTCCCGCACCGAGCGCCGCATCTGGATCTGGTGTCGGATCATCCAGGCACCGATCACGCCGAGCCCGAGGATGAGGGTGAGCGCGAAAAAGGTGTGGATGTGGCCACGTACCCGGCGGACCTGGTCCTCGATGGCGGCTTGGCGCTCCTCGAGGTTGGAGCGTAGCAGGGGCATGCCTGGGCTCTTGGCCACGACGCGGGAGAGGGCGAGGTTGAGTAGGGGGAGCGGGACCGGGTTGATGGCGATCAGCGGGAGGAGGTCATCCTCACCGCTGAGCGCGGCGAGGGCGGTGCGGGCCTCGATGGCGGCGGCCCCGGGGGGGGCGTCACTGATCCAGAGGGTTTGGGTCGAGAGGTTGCCCCCGGCGTCCCATAGGTTGCGGTAGGCCTCGAGCCGTAACAGGCCGTGGGCGTCGGGCGGCACGGTGAGGTCGAGGGCGCGTACGCCTCGGCGGGCTGGGGCTGTGGTGCCGAGCAAGAGGACGTCCCCGAGCCAGGCGTCGAGGTGGATGGGGTTGCGGAAGGGCAGGGCGTGGATGCGGATCTCGAGGGTTTGGCCTGGTTTGGCGAAGGTGACGGGATCCACGGTGAGGCGTAGTTGCACGGGGCGGAAGTCTAGGGGGACGTCGATTGTCTTGGCGGTTCTTTTTGGCGGGGCGGGCGGCTGGGGGGGCGGGGTTGGGTCGGTGTCGGGAGCGGTGTCGGTGGCGGGGGCAGTTTGGGGGTGGGTGGCGGGAGCGGGGTCGGTGGCGGTGGGGGTGTCAGTGGCGGTGTGGGGGGCGGGGGCGGGGGCGGGG
>JAUUZB010001092.1 GCA_030590185.1 Deltaproteobacteria bacterium | reverse complement strand
TCATCCGTTCCTTTGACGGCACCGAGATCTATCTCGAAGAGATGGGGTCGGGTCCCCCGATGGTGCTCTGCGACGGTCTCGGCTGCGCCGGGTTTATCTGGCGCCAGCTCAAACCAGCCTTCAGCGATCGCTATCGCATCCTGCACTGGCACTACCGCGGTCACGGTCTGAGTCAGCCGCCCAACAACCCCGGCGCCATGACCATGGACGACTTGATCGGCGATCTCCTCGCGGTGCTCGATCAGATGGAGCTCGACCGGGCGATCCTCCTGGGCCACTCCATGGGCGTGCAGGTGGTTCTCGAGTTTGGCGTGCGCTACCCGGACCGGGTGCTCGGCCTGGTGCCCATGTGTGGCAGCTACGGCCGGCCGCTCTGGACCTTCCACGACGACCACCTCGCCGCCGAGATCTTCCCGATGATCAAGGGCCTCGCCGAGCGTTTCCCGCGGGTCGCCCAGACCATCTGGAAGAATCTACTCAATACCGAGCTAGCCTATCGCTTCAGCGTGCACACCGAGCTCAATCCCAAGTTGGTCAAGCACGATGACTTCTGGCCCTACTTCGAGGTGCTGTCTGCCATCGACGTGCAACTCTTCGTGCGTCTGCTCGAGGACCTCAACCGCCACACCGTGGAGGATCGGCTGCACCTGATCCGCACGCCGACCCTCGTGGTCGGGGGCGAGCACGATCGTTTCACGCCCGCTTGGCTGTCCAAGCGCATGGCGGAGTTGATCCCGGAGGCGGAGCTCCTGATGGTGCCGAGCGGCACCCACACCGCGCCCATCGAGCTCCCGGAGCTGGTCCACCTGCGGCTCGAGCGGTTTCTGAAGGATCGGGTCCTGCCGGCGGCCGGGTTGCCGATCCCCGCGCCGGTCAAGGGCAAGAAGACCGCGACAAAAAAGGCGAAGACCAAGAAGACCACGACCAAGAAGATGAACGCCAAGAAGACCGCGACCAAGAAGACGAACGCCAAGAAGACCGCGGCCAAAAAGACCAGCACCAAGAAGACGGCGACCAAGAAGACGAACGCCAAGAAGACCGCGGCCAAAAAGACCAGCGCCAAGAAGACCGCGACCAAGAAAACGAACGCCAAGAAGACCGCGACCAAGAGGACCGCCGCCAAGCAGAGTCGGCCCCGGGCTGCGGGGGCCTGACCTAGAGCCGATGGGGCGCTGGGCACCGGCCGGGTGGGGAGCTGCCGTCCTGTTGATGTTGGCGGTTCTCGCGCCCGAGGCTCGGGCCGTGGACCCCCGGGTCAGCTATCGCACCCTGAGCACGCCTCACTTCCGGGTTCACTACGAAGAGGGCCGCTACAGGGACGCCCTCGATACCGCCCGGGCCGCCGAAGCGGCCTACGATGTTCTCAGCGTGCGATTGGCCTGGGAGCCGGACGGCATCACCCATCTGGTGGTGCGCGACCAGCACGATTATATTCAAGGGCTCGCCATCAACCTGCCCTTTCGTCAGGTCGTCGTTCACCCGGTGGCACCGACCGAGACCTCAGCCTTGCTCGATTTTTCCGACTATCACTATCTGCTCCTCACCCACGAGCTCACCCACATCCTGCACATCGACACGATCCACGGGCTGCCGGCCGCCGTCAACGTGGTGTTCGGCAACCTCCTGTCGCCCAACGGCGCACAGCCGGGCTGGTTCATCGAGGGGCTCGCGGTCCATTTCGAAACCGCGATCACCGGCCGCGGTCGTTCGGCGAGTCCCTACAGCGACATGGTGTTGCGCGCCGCCGTGTACGCCGATGATTTCCCCGACCTCGCCCTGATGGGCGGCACCACCTGGCGGTGGCCCCAGGGCAGCATCGAGTATCTATTCGGCGGGTACTTCATCGCCTACATCGTCGAGCGCTTCGGTGAGGAGGTGCTAGCGGAAATTAGCCACGACTACGGCGGGCGGATCGTGCCCTGGGCGATCAACCTGAGCGTCGAGCGCGCCACCGGCTACGACTACCCGACTCTACACGCCGATTTCCTCACCACCCTCGAGACCCGCTACGCCCGCCAGCGCGGGCGGGTGGAGCACCGGGGAGTCATCGAGGGCACGCGGTTGACCGACCGGGGCCAGGACTTCTTCACCCCCCGAGTGGCGGCCGATGGCACGATCTACTTCATCGAGGATCCGGTCGACGATCACGCCACGCTCGAGGCGATCGGCGCCGCCGGTGCGCGTGAGGTCGCCTGGGTCTACGGCGACGCTCAGCTCACCCTGGTGCCGGGCGGCGAAACCGCCCTCGTGGCCCAGCGCGAGACCCACGAGACCTACCGCTCCTACCGCGATCTGTTCCGCATCGATCTCGCCACCGGCGCCCGCGAGCAAGTCACCCACGGCGCTCGGATCCGGGGACCGGACGTCGCCTCGGACGGTGAGCGGATTGTCTTCGCCCAGGTGGACGGCGGCCACAGCGTGGTTCGGATCGCGAGGCTGGACGATTTGGCCGGCGCCCGCACCCTGGCGGACCTCGGTCCGAGCGCCAATGTTTGGACGCCCCGCTTCGCCCCGGACGGGCACAGCGTGGTCTTCGCCGCCAGCCTCGGGCGGAGCCGCGACCTGTGGAGCGTCGCGGTCGGGGGGGAGGGCGACCTCGAGCCGGTCGGGGAGCCGCGCCAGATCACCGAGGATCCGGCCATCGAGGGGGGCCCCTCCTTCACCCCGGATGGTCGGTACCTGCTCTATCACTCGGATCGGGACGGCATCTTCAACCTCTATGCCCGCCCCACCGC
>JAUUZB010001022.1 GCA_030590185.1 Deltaproteobacteria bacterium | reverse complement strand
CGCCGCGGCCCTGATTGGGATCGTCTCTTGCGCCTCGAGCTCCGGCTCGGGCGGCGGCTCCTCCGTCGAGGTGGAGCTGTACACGTTGGATGCTGAGATCGTGGAGCAAAGTCTCGCGAGGGTGATCCTCTCCTTTCCATGGGAGCTGGAGAACCCGCGGATCAAGACGGCCACGGTCGGTGCCGTCAGGTGGACCCTCGCCATCGAAGGGGAGGAGTCGGTCAGCGGTGAGCAGGTGATCAACGCCGAGGCGGGGCCAGGCGGCAAGACCGACGGGGCCCTGCGCGTCGAGGCGGCCACCCGCACCACCGATGAAGCCTTTGACTCGCGCATCGGTATGGCGGCGTTGCCCTATACCATGACGGCGACGTTCCAGATTTCGACCGCCGGCGTGGCCGAGGAGTTCGTGGCGGAGTGGCACGACGAGATCTTCCCGCCCAAGAAGCCGGAGATCACCGTCAAGGCAGAGGCGGGGCGCTTCGGCGGTTCGAGCCTCGAGTTCACCTTCATCATCGGGATCGCCAACTCGAATCCCTTCGAGGTCACCATCGGTGCCTTCGACTACGAGCTCTTCATCAAGGATGTCCAGGTCTCCAAGGATTCCCTCGCCCAGGGGCAACGGATCGTCCCGTCCTCCGAGCTGCAGTTCGACGTCCAGCGCTTCCTCGGTAAGGATGACCTCCCGAAGCTCGCGGCGGAGCTGATGAAGCTCAATGAAATCCCGTACCGTCTCGACGGCAAGCTGACCGTGAATGAGATCAGTATCAACGCGCCCGTCACGGGCGAGATTCACTTCGCGCGCTAACGCGGCGCTCGCCATAGGGCTGCTGCCCGGCGCGCTCCTGTTGATGGGAGCCGGCCCCGGGGTCACGGTTGAGATCAGTTTTGTGCACCGCCCGGCGAGCCGCCTGGATTTAGGTCGGTCCGCGGTGATTGAGGGCCACCTCCTCGGCGCCAGCGAGGTCGACGCCGCCGAGCTGTTCTTCCGCCTCTCGGGTGACCCGGAGTGGCTGAGCGTGGAGCTCGAGCTGGTGTCTGGGGATCGCTACCGGGCCGAGATCTCAGAGGTAGCGTTGCCGGTGAGCGCCGCTGAGGGTGTGCCGCCCGGGGCCGAGCCCTTCCTCGAGTATTACGTCATCGCCAACGACTTCATGGGCGAGGTGCACACCGCCTTGGCTTCGGCGGAGACGCCGGTGCGGGTTCCCCTGCGCGTTCCGCCGGCGCCACCGCCGGTACCGCCGCCCGCTGCCCCCGAGCGCGAGCTACGCCTGCCTTTTGATGCGGGCTGGGCTGAGGCCGGCTTGGTGCTGGCTGGACCGAGCTCGGTGACCAGCATCGACGCCGAGCGCATCCGCTCCCTCGGGGCGCGCGATCTCGCCGACGTGCTGCGGGCGGGGCCCGAGGTGGAGGTACGCCGGCGCAGCGATGGCCAACTGAGCGTCGCCGTGCGCGGCAGCGAGTCGGACGCCGACCTCCTGCTCACCCTCGACGGCCAGCGACTCGACAACCCGTACGATGGCCGGCTGTTGCTCACCCTGCCGGCGCACCTGCTCGAGCGGGTGGTGGTGCGGCGGGGTGCGGCGGTCGGGCTGCATCAGGCCGGTGCCCTCGCCGGCGTCATCGAGGTCACCACGCGTCGGCCGGACGGGGTCGACGTGAGCCTGCGCGGCGGTTCGCATCTCTCCCACCTCGCCGCCGACAGCGCCTCCCGTTCCGGCACCTACCGGGCCGACGCGCTCGGCGGTTACCAGCTCGGCCCGGTCGCCCTGCACGGGCATCTCGGGTTCGACTATAGCGATGGCTCACAGATTGAGATCCGCGAGGATGCCTTTGGCCGCGCCGACAACCCGGCGATCAGCTCGGACGTGCCCGGACCGATCCGCGACAACCGCCTGGCCTTGAGCGGTGGCGTCAGCGCCGTGATCAGCGATCTCATCCCGGGCGAGCTGACCCTGGCTGGGCATTATTTCTTTGAGGAGCGGGGCGCCTATCTCGGATTGACCGACACCTACGGCCCGGCCGGCGCCAGCGACGGACACCTGGTCGCAGCTCAGCTCCTCTACCAGGTGCCGCTCGGCGACGTCGCCATCCTCGGCGCGCGGCTCAGTTTTGACTACCAGCGGACCTTCCAACGCAGTCAGCTCACGCCGGCTGGTTTCATGCTCAGCGATCGTGACGGGGATTCGCTCGCCGAGTCGTTCGCCGATGGCGTGCTGGAGGAGGAGACGGTCGCCACCTACGGTGGGGTGGCCGAGGTCGCGGCGACCTTTGCCCTGCCGCTCGACCAACAGCTCACCGCCGGTCTGCTGGCTTCCTACCACGACGTGGCTGAGCCGCTGGTGCTGCGCAACATCGACGACCTCGGGGTCGCCTACGACATGCGCCAGGTACCGAGCCCGGGCCTGCTGGTCTCGGGCCGCGATCGGTTCCTGTTGGGGATCTATGTGGCCGACGTCTGGTCCGTGCACGAGAGCCTCGATCTCGGCCTCGGCCTGCGCTTCACCTGGACCAGCGATCTCGATCAGCTCGAAGCGCACAAGTCGATCGGCCCACGGGCGGCGTTGGCCTACAAACCGATCGAGCCGCTAACCCTTCGCCTTCAATACGCCTCGAGCTTTCGAGCCCCGACCCAGCGCGAACGAACCGATCGCAGCGTCGAGACCCTGCCGGAGCCCCTGCAGAGCGGGCGGTACGTAGGCGATCCGTTGCTGGAGGCCGCCAACCAGCACACGGTTGAGCTGAGCACCACCTACGCGACCGATCGCGAGGGCTGGAACTACGAGGCGACGCTCGGCTTCTACTACGCCCACCTGTTCGACGGTATCGCCGCCCTGCCGGACAGCGGCGATGCCGATCCGTACGTGCAACGGCCCGACCGGAATCAGATCGGCCTCAGCGCCGAGGGGCGGCTGCGTTT
>JAUUZB010000875.1 GCA_030590185.1 Deltaproteobacteria bacterium | reverse complement strand
GAAGGCCCGAGCCCGCACCTGGGCATAGGCTGGCGCCGACTGGGCCACTCCGCCGCCGCTGCGTGGGTCGAGGGCATCGAGGGCAGAGAGCAGGGCGGCCTCGGCCTCGGCGATGCAACGACCGAGGCGCGCATAGACCGCCACCAGATCCGCTGCCTCCTCGGGCAGCGCCGTGGCGGCCACCGCCTCGAGCTCGGTCGCGGCGTGGCGCAGGCAGCGATCGAGCACCGCCACGGGTAACCCGCCACCCTCGCCGACGCCATGGGTGGACGGCGGGAGCGGAGGGCAGGCGAGATCAACACCGGCACGCTGTGTCTCTTTTTGACCCACAGCAGAAACCGGACCCACCTGGTCGGCGGCCGGGACGGGGGCGGGGATCTCTGTTCGACCAATCGGCTTCATCGCGCACAGCTCAACTGCGTTAGTATCGCGGCCCTGGCCGCATCGTCCACCGATTCGCCGAAATCACCGTAGGGGCCCGACCGCCACAACCCCAACCACCGGTTTTTACAGGGAAAATATCATTCCCCGCCCCTGCGGCTCGGGAACCAAATAACGGTAATCCGGTGTATGTTTCCCCGGTGAAAAGAAGTCTGTTTAAATACAGCCGCTTGCGAACGGCCCGGGGAACGAGGCAACCGCGAGCGTCAACCGATCGAAAATTTTGACGTTTTCGAGTCCGCGAGGACTCACGGAGATTTCTATGAACATGAAGACCACCACCACCCGCAGGCCCACCGCCGAACCGATGGCACCCATGGTGCAGCAGGATCGCGATCCTGCATTCCAGGGCGCTATGAAGTCGCTGCAGCAGCTGCAGATCGCGCTCGCCAAGGACGGCATCCGCACCCAGGAAGACTTCGTCGCCCGCTATGGCAAGGGCAGTGAGCTCGGGTCGCTGCTCTCCTATCAGTCGGCCCACCAAACAGTCGCCAAGCACGCGGCCGGCCTCGCGGTCGGCAAGTGGCTCGACGCGGCGATCGCCAAGGGCACCAGCGACGGCCTGAGCGTCGGCATTGGCGGTCAAGCCGCGGACGCGGCCAGTGTTCTCGAGGCCCTCGACACCGGCCTGACCTCCAGCCAGGACGCGGGCCTGCCCAAGCACGTCGGCGGCCTCGATCAGCACATCGGCAACATGGCCACGATCGTCAAGGAGGAGCTCGACCGCGTCGACTCCGCTATTCAAACCGTCGACACGGAGTCGGTCCCGGCCCTCGAATCGCGCTGGAGTGAGTACGTCGCCAAGAACCGTTCTGGTCTCGGGGGGGTCGACATCAACGCCCTCGTGCAGGCCGTGCTGCGCGAGTCGTACATGGAGACCACCAAGGACCTCCAATTCTACGCCGAGAAGGTGAAGTTTTTTAACGAGGTCAAAAAGGAGATCCGCTCGGAGCTCACCCGCGCCCGCGAGTTCCTGGCCGGCGTGGCTGGCATGGACGGCACCGCCCTGCTCGAGAACCTCTTCTTCGGCAAGGATTTCAACACCGACTTTTTGGTGCCTGGATCCCCGATCTTCCTGGAGGGCATCACCGAGGCCCTCAAGGTCACCACCCCGAGCGGCGAAGAGCTCGTGCTCTCCCCGGAGCTTCTCGAGAACCCCGGCCTGTGGGCCGCGGTCTACGCCCTGGAGATGAAAGGTTGGGACCCGGACCCCAAGGACTACGCCAAGGCCTGTTCCGGCGACGACTGCGGCGACATCATCGAGTCGCTCTACTACTTCATGGCGGTCGACACGCTGATCCAAGGACACCAGGACGATTACAAGCCGGAGGATCTGGTCAAGGACCTCAAGGACCAGTACGGCATCGACGCCCGCCAGGAGGGCTCCGGCTCTGGTGTCGAGATCGTCATGCCCAACGGCACCAAGTTCAAGGACTGCTCGGGCAACGGCGGCATGGGGGAAGCGGACTTCGACTTCGACAAGGCCCTCGGCGTGGTCTCCGCCACCATGGGCTTCACCGAGGCGGGTTACGACATGGAGGGCGGCTTCAAGGACATGATCAGCGCGGAGTTCGTGCAGACCATGCAGGCCATGATGGCCGACACCGGCTCGCAGTACCCGAAGGACCAGATGCTCGACATGGCGATGCTGGCCTTTATGATGGGTGAAGCCGGCATCGGTGGCGATGAATCCGGCTCTGGCAAACCGGTGGCGACCAAGGCGGACCTCGAGACCTACATCCAGAGCACCGAGGAGACCTTGCAGTCGGTGGGGGATGACGCGCAGCTCGCCAACGTGGATCTCCAGAACATGCTGCAGAAACAACAGCAGACCATGCAGATGATGTCGAACATCGCCAAGATGCTGCACGACACCTCGATGGCGATCATCCGCAAGATCGGCGGTTGATCCGGGAGCCCGGCATGAACCAGACAGGCGTCCGCAAGCGGATCGACGAGTTGATCGAGCTGATGCGCGAGGAGCAGAAGCTCCGGGTGGAGCTGCTCTCCCTCGAGATGCTCGGCTCCAACGCCGTGGTGCGCAAGAGCGCCGTGCGCCACGACGAGATCCTCGCGGAGATCAACGAGCTGCGGCTCGGCAAGATGGTGCCGATCTTCCGGCAGTTCGCGCAGGTCATCAAGACCCGCGCCCCGGCCGCCAACCCGGAGGGATGATCGCGACGCCTAGCCCATGAAGGTCGCCTTCCTCTTTCCACCCCAGTGGACAGCTGCACACCCCCACTACAGCATGAGCCTGTTGGCCGGACAGCTGCGCCGCGCCGGTCATCAGGTGGAGCTCCACGACCTCAACCTGAATTTCTACGACCACCTCCTGCATCCCAAGTCGGCCCGTTTCTCCCACCACCGGGCGACCATGGCCCGGGACTTCGCGCTCACCGAAGCCCAGCTGCGCCTCGCGGTGGAGGACCACTCGGAGTCCGCCAAGGTGGCGGCCACCAAGCAGGAGGTGATCGGCGAGTATCTAAAATCCCTCGAGGAACCACTGGCTGGTAACGCCGAGCTGTACGAGCGTTGGGCCCAGGCGCCGGAGGTGCTGCGCAACCCGGAGAGCTTCTACGATCCCGCCCAATTCGTCGACGCCATGGAAGCGATCGATCAGGCGTTGCGGCACTTCTCGCTGCCGTTCTTTCCGGCCGAGGTGGCCTGGAACAACTTCAGTCATCCCACCGTGCCGCTCAACCTCGGCCCGATGGTGGAGTTCTGCCGCGATAGCCTCGCCAATCCGTTCTTCGACTTCATGAAGAAGCAGGTCGATCCGATCCTACACAGCGACGCCGACGTGGTAGCGATCAGCATCTCCGCCTTCTCCCAGGTGTTGCCGGGCCTCACCCTCGCCGCCAT
>JAUUZB010000066.1 GCA_030590185.1 Deltaproteobacteria bacterium | reverse complement strand
TGCCGTTCTACCTCGCCTTCGCCGCCGGCGTGTTGGTGCTCGACGTCGCCCTGGTGTGGGCCGCGACCCTGCTCTTCGATCGCGAGCGTCTGTTGACCTCCTGGCGTTGAGGCGTGGGCGAGGGCGGCTGGGCGGAGGCTGAGCCGCGGCGTCCGTCGGGGCGTGGAAATCGCCGCTGATCTGCTATAACCACCGCGGACCCCTTAGAGCGAGTGACCTGTCCGTGTCAGACCACCACGACATCCTGCCGGAGACCGCCCGCTACCTCGATCTCTTCTTGGCCCTCACCGAAGTGGCCAAGACCCTGACCTCGAGCCTCGACCTGAGTCTGGTGCTCGAGGGGGTGATGAAACACCTCTCGCAGTTGATGCGTCCGGAGAATTGGTCGTTGCTGCTGGTCGACAAGGAGGCCGGCGAGCTCTACTTCGAGATCGTGGTCGGTGATGCCGCCGACTCCATCAAGGAGATGCGTTTGCCAATCGGGGAGGGGATCGCCGGCTGGGTGGTGGAGCGCAATGAAGCGGTGGTGTCACCCAAGGTGTCGGATGACCCGCGCTTCTCCGGCCGGGTGGACCAGGCGAGCGGTTTCGTCTCCTCGAGTATCGCCTGCGCGCCGCTCACCATCCGCGGGGAGGTGCTCGGGGTGATCGAGTTGGTCAAGGGGGCCGACGACCCGGAGCCCTACACCGAGCAAGATCTGGTGATCCTCAAGCCGTTTGTCGACTTCGCGGCGATCGCCATCGACAACGCCCGCAGCTTTGAACGGGTGCAGGACCTGACCATCCGCGACGATTGGACCGGACTCTACAACGCGCGTTTCCTGCACGACTTCCTCACCGACGAGTCGGAACGCGCCCGGCGTCACGGCACCTCCTGGTCGGTGGTCTTCCTCGATCTCGACAACTTCAAGACCATCAACGACACCCACGGCCACGGCGCCGGTTCCGGCACCCTGCGGCGGGTGGCGGGTCGGTTGCAGGGCTTGGCGCGGCTCACCGATCGGGTGGTGCGTTACGGCGGTGACGAGTTCGTGGTGATCCTGCCGGACACCGATAAGGCCGGCGCCCTCCGGTTCGCCGAGCGGGCCCGCGTCCACCTCGAGGCGAGTCGTTTTGAGGGCCTCGCCGACGTGCCGATCGAGGTCTGCGCCAGCCTCGGGGTGTCGAGTTATCCCGGGGACGGCGAGACCGGTGATGATCTACTCGAGGCGGCCGACCGGGCGATGTACCGCGCCAAGGAGGCGGGCCGCAACCGCGTGGTGGATGCGGCGGACATGCCGCCGGCAGCGGAGCCGCGGCGGGAGTGAGGGAGCGGCTCGAGCAGCTTCTCGCGGCGAGTTGGCCGACCCGGGCGTTGCGTATCGGTGGCGCGGCCCTGGCGCTTGGCGCCCTATCGTTGCTCGTGCTGCGCGCGGCGCACTTCTCCCACAACGAGAAGTTCCTGACGCTGCTCGCCGACCAGGGCTGGCTATACTGGCTGTTCAGCCTCGCCTGGGTGGCGCTGCTGGTGGCGCGGGAGCGACTCGATCCGGCCGGCACCCGCGCCCTGTTCGATGATCCGCTGCGCTACGGCGCCGCCTTGGTCGGGTTGATCGGGCTAGCCGCGCTGCCGTTCACCAACGCCTATTTCACCCATTTCACCCACCCCGGCCTCGGGCTCGGCTTGGTGTGGACCACCTGGCCCTTGTTGGAGCGCCTGGGGAAGCCTGTCCTGAGCGCGTCGAAGGGCTTCTCCGAGCCCCTGGCCCGTCTCCACCCGGATCGTGCCGCCCCGTGGGTGGCGGCGGTGCTCTCGGCGGCGGTCATCTTCGCGCAGTCCTATCGCCGCCACACCTGGTTCGGCTCGGGCGGCAAGGACCTGGGGTTGTTTCATCAGAGCGTTTGGCTGCTGTCGCAATTTGAGACTCCGTTCAACACGGTGATGGGGATGCCCGCCTTCGCCGACCACATGGAGTTTATCGATCTGGCCGCGGCGCCGTTGCAATGGCTGTGGCCGAGCGCCGGCGCCCTGTTGCTATTTCAGGCGTTGTTGGTCGGTCTGGCGGCGGTCCCTCTTTTCTGGCTGGCGCGGGATCGTTTGGGCTCGAGCACCGCGGCCTGGGCCATCGTCGCGGTCTTCATGCTCGGCATCGACACCCAGAACGCGGTGATGTTCGACTGGAACCCGACCACCTGCGGCGTGGCGTTGATGCCCTGGGTCGCCTGGACCTTCGACCGCCCGCGGGTCTGGCCGTTTGCCCTGGCCACCGCCGCCCTCGCCCTCGCCAAGGAGAACCTGGTCATCTACGCCCTCGGCCTGTGCTTGGTGTTGGCTTTCGATCCTGAGCGCCGGGCTCACCGTCGCCGGGGGTTGATCGCCGTCGGCCTGCTGGCGTTGTTCTTCGTGGTGGAGATGAAGCTGCTGTTCCCGCTCTTTAGGCCGGAGGGTTTTCGTCACCTGCGCTTCGAGGGGCTCGGCCGGGATCCGGTGGAGATCCTGGGCGCGGTGATGGAGAGCCCCTACCGGGCCTTCTCACTCCTGTTTACCCCGGGCCGCAAGATCGATGGGCTGCTGGCGCCGCTCTCCACGGTTGGGTTCGTCTGTCTGTTGGCGCCGCGCTGGGTGTTGGCGCTGCTGCCGGTGGTCCTCGAACGTTTCTGGTCGAGCCACACCAACCGTTGGTGGGGTTACCACTACGGTATTGGCGCCGGCCTGGTGACCACCCTGGCGGCCATCGACGGTTTGGCGCGGATCGCCTCCTGGAGCAAAACGAAACAGGCCGCCCAGGCATGGCTGCCGTCCGCGGCGCTGCTCTTTGTGCTGGTGAGCTGTCTTCTGATCTCCTCCACCGGGCGTTTTGGCCCGGGGCCGCTGTGGGTTTGGTGGCAGCCCTACTTCACGAGCGTCGAGGATCGGCGGAACGCCCAGGCAGCGCTGGCGGTCATTCCACCGGAGGCGGCGGTGGCGGCTCAGAATCATCTGCTGCCCCACCTGAGCGCGCGGCGGGAGATTGTTGAGATCCGCCGGCCGGTGCGCGCCGAGTGGGTGGCGTTAGACTTCGCCCAGAGCGCCTGGCCCTTCGGTGACCGCTACGCCCGCCGCCTCGCGGATACCCTACTGGGACAAGGTTACGGAGTCGTCGCCTGCGAGGGTGAGGCGGTGGTGTTGCGCCGCAATAGCAAGTCGCGACCCTGCCCGGCCCTCGGTCTGCCCGCGGTGATCGACTCAGACCCGGCCGGCGGTCTTGGGTCCGAGGGAGCCCCCCAACCGCCCGAGGGCCACCAGGGCGATACCGACCATCACCACGGAGCCCCCGATCATGGCGAGGGCGAGGGGCCAGGGGTGGAACAGGTAGGTGAGGCCGAGCAGCCCGGGTAGGGATCCGAGCACCAGCGCCAGGCAAGGCAGCCCAAAGGCCAGCCCCGGTCGCTTTGGCAGGACGTGGTGCATCGCCTTGAGGGTCACCGGCATGGTCATCTGAAACAGCAGCATGCCGACGATGGCCGCGGCGGCATCTCCGACCAAGAGCGTGACGAGCAGCGCCGAGGCGACGAGCGCCGCGAGGCTCGACACGAGCCAGCCGATGTGATCGGCCACGAAGCCGCCGCTCATCTTGCCGAGGCAGGCCATCAGGGCGAGCCCCCACATGACGTTGGCGTCGACACCGCGCCAGGCCGCGGCGATCGTGCCGCCCACCGCTGCCCGCACCGATACGGAGGCGAGCAGGCAGCCGACGCACAACAGAGCGAGCAGGGCGACGCCGGTCTGGATCGATGGCGGCCCCTCGAGCACTTCTTCGCCGTCGTTCGCGGCGCGCATCACCCGCCAGGTCAACAGGGCGCCGAGCCCGAGGGTGACGATCAGGAACGGCGTGCAGGCGATCGGGCTGGCGCCGAGCCAGATGCCCGCGGCCAGGCCGATGGCGCCTGGGCCGACGAACACGCCGGATTCGGCGCTGCGCTGGCCCGAGCGCTCGAGCACCTGGGCGCCGGCACCGACGTGGAACGCGGCGTTGCCGATCCCGACCACTACGATGCTGGCGACGATCGCGACGGGCGCGATCAACAACGCCACCGCTGCGAGGGCCAAGCCGCCCGCCGCCATCGGCCGGTAGGCAGCAAAACGATCGGCGAGCAGCCCGGCTGGGGTTTGGCCGGCAAAGGCCAGCAGGTTGTAGAGCACGACGAGGCCGACCACGAAGGTGCCGTCGGTGAGATCGCTGAGGTGGCGGAAGATCACGAAGCCGCTCGCCAGGTCGACCAGCGCGTGGGGCAGGCCGAGCAACAGGGCGTGGCTGGTTTGGTGCGTCCAGAATTTCACGTCGTGTCTTCCCGAGTGCGGCCGATGGTAGCAGGCCGGGATCGGCCCAGCAACCGAGGGACATCGGGGGGCACATCGGGGCAGGACGTCGAGCTCGATGACAACTGTCCGGAATAAAAAGGCAACAACGATGATCCAGGTAGAGCCCCGCCAACCCTTCGCGAGGAGATTGTCATGAAGACCCTGATCGCTGCCGCTGCCCTCTTCGTTGGGATCCTTGCGGCGGGACCGGCCCACGCTGGCGGGGACCCAGCCCAGGAGGTCATCTATTCGAAGCACCAGATCGAGACCTTTGGTGACGACACGGTCGACGGCAACCTCGCCCACCCGGACGGCATTCGTATCGATGGCACGCGACGAGCTCTTGCCGAGTCGTTGATTCGCATTCGCAAGAGCTTTCGGCCGGAGTTGATCAAGAGCCTGCCTCGCTGATCGCCACCCATGAGCGCTAGTCGTTGCCGCCCCGCGCTGCCCATGGCCAGGCGCGTCGTCAGCGTAGCTGTGCTGATGCTGATCGGCGCGCCTGCCGCTCGCGCCGGGGGCACTGTCACGCTGCGCAACGGCCCGCGGGCAAAGTTGAGTCGGCAGCTCCCCGGCGGCCGAGATCTGGTGATCGACCTCAACCAGATCCTTCGCTACGCCCACGCCAGCGAACGGGTGACGCCCCAGGACACCGTGGCCTACCACCGGCGGATCGCGCGGGCCAAGGGCAACTTCGTGGCATTGCTCGATGGCATCGTCGCCTGCGCCAACGCCTACCGAGAGAACGGTCACGCCTGTTGTGATGGTCGTCGCGCCATCGCTCTCTACAACATGCTCGGCGGCTCCTGGGCCACCGACTCGAGTGATTCGGCTGGCCTGCGGATGGGGGACCTCTTTGGCGCGGCGATCAAGCAGCGAGGAGCCGCTTCCTTTTACCTCGACCTCGACAACCCGCTGCTCGCGGGTCTCGGATTTTCCGCCGTCTCGTGTCACCCGGTGATCAACGACGACCTCAACGTTACCTGTCTGCTCGAGCCGCGATAGGAGTGTTATATATAGTAGTGTCAGGCACTACTATATGTGACCCCCGTCTTCACAAAACTTTTCACAACCGACATACCGGCGAAACACCGGGATCATAGTCTTCGAAGGTAACCAGGGCGCGTGGCCCGGCCTACAGCGGCGGAACCCACGTAACCCATGGTATTTGCAAGATGTTTGATCTTTCCGGAGACCCCCGTTGACGGGGTGAGGTGCGCTACTTAGGTTAGTGCTCAATCACTAACTAACCGGCCAGCAGACCAAGCCCTCGCGAAAGACCCACCCCGCCCACCCACAGCCCTATACAGGAGCCCTTTGTGGCACGCCCCAGACAGGTCACCGACGAGCAGATCCTCACCGCCGCGCGCGAGTGTTTTCTGGCCCACGGCCCGTCGGTGTCGACGACCAAGATCGCTGATGCCCTCGGCATCTCTCAGCCAGCGCTGTTCAAGCGCTTCGGAACCAAACGGGAGCTCCTGCTCGCCGCCCTTCTCCCCAAGGGCAAGCCGGTCTGGACGGCGCTCCTCGAAGCGGGACCCACGGCCGAACCGCTGCGTGACCAGCTCCTGAGCCTGAGCCGGTCGATATACGCCACCATCACCGACATGGTGCCGCGCATGACCGCACTTCGGGCCAGCGGTATCGATCCGCACGAGCTGATCGGGCGCCACCCGAACCCGCCGCCGGTGCGGGGCCACCGAGCCATGGCAGACTGGCTGCGTCGCGCCGAGGGGCGCGGCTTGATCCGTACCGCCGACCCGGATCACGCGGCCACGGTGTTCCTCGGTGCGCTGCACGGTCGAATCTTTTTTCAACACGTCCTGGGTCAGCCCGCGTCAGAGGCCGAGGACACCGCCTACCTCGCCAGTCTCGTCGATCTCATGTGGAAAGGGCTGGCCCTGGAGGAGTCATCGTGAAGTACCCCACTCGCCACGCCACCGGCGCAGCGGTCATCGCCTGGGCGATGCTGCTCCCCGCCCTGCCCGCAGCCAACGCCGCTGAGCCCGAGGCCGCACCCGAATCCGCGCCCGCGTTCGAACCCGAACCCCTACCCGCGCCCGCACTCACCCCCGAGGCCGGTCCCACGCCAACGCCCCCATCCTGTCGAACCGAGCAGTGGTGGGAGTGCTTCGGCGACGCCGAGCTCAGCGCCTTGGTCCAGGACGCCCTGTCCGCCAATCCCGAGATCGCAGCGGCCCGGCACCGCGTCACGCAGTCCGACGCCACCGCCCGCGGGAGCCTCGCGCCGCTGCTGCCGAGCGTCAGCCTCGACGGCAGCATCAACGTCGCGCCCTATGACTCCCTCGGGTTTCAATTCGGCGGCATGACCACCGGGGGCACCGCTGAAACCGGCGTCACGCCCGCCCCTCCGGATGTCTATTACACCGGCTCAGCCAACCTGAAGGTCGGTCTCAAACTCGACCTGTTTGGCCGCAGCTACCTGGGCTACACCGCCAGCCGCCGCGACGCCGACGCCAGCCGCGCCGACCGAGACGCGTCGGCCACCAACCTGATCGCCCGTCTGACCCAGACGTGGTTCGACACCGCCTCGGCCCAGGCACAGCTCGAGATCATCGAACAGCAGGAGGAGGCCAACACCCAGCTGCTCGAGATCGTCGAGATGAGGTTTGAGAACGGCAGCGCCACCGCCCTCGACGTCTTGCAGCAACGCCAACAGGTTGACGCCGCCCGGGCTCGAGTTCCCCAGGCGCGCCTATTGGTCACCACCGGCCGGCATCAGCTCGCCGTACTCACCGGGCGTAGCTACGCCGCTGACCTGCCCCTGCCGGCAAGTAGCCTGCCGCCCCTGCACGCCCGGCTCAGTGCCTCGGTGGGGTTGCCCTCGGACCTCGCCCTACGTCGTCCGGACCTGCGCGCCGCCGCCGCGCGCCACGAGGCTAGCGCCGACCGGGCGAGCAGCGCCATGCGCGGCCTGTTTCCCCGGCTCACCGTGTCGGGGCAGGTCGGTTACCAGGCGAATCAGATCATGGCCTTCCAAGATCAATGGACCTGGGGCGTCGGCGCTGCCCTGTCGATCCCGTTGTTCGAGGGGGGCCTCAACTGGGCGAGCTGGGGCCAGGCCGAGGCCGCCGAGGCGGCGGCGGAGCAGAGTTATCGCCAGGCGTTGCTCCTCGCGGAGCAACAGGCGGGCGCCGCCCTGGCCCGGGAGAGTGAGCTCGAGCTTCAGCTCTCCGCGCGCCAGCAGGGGGAGAAGAGCGCCGCGCTTGCCTTTGGCGAGGCGCGAATTCGTTACGTGGCCGGCCTCGACAGCTACGTGCAGGTCCTGACCTCCCTGGCCAGCCTGCAGGCGGCGCAGCTCAACCGGCTGCAGACCCATCGCGACCTGATCATCAATCGCATCGACCTCTACAATGCCCTGGGCGGTACCTGGACCCAGGATCTCGGAGGAGCATCATGACGAGTGTGAAGCAGATCCTCATCCCGGTCGCCATCGTCGGCGCCGGCCTCGCGGGCGCCGCCGCCTTCAAAGCCGCGGCCCCCAAAGCGGAGCAGCGGGAGGTCGACCGGGTGGCCCCGGCGGTGGAGGTGGTCGAGGTCGAAGCGACCAGCGAAGTCGCGCAGGTGCGAGCCACTGGCTTGGTGACGCCAGCCCAACGGGTGGCTGTCTCGGCCGAGGTCAACGCCCGCGTCATCGCCCTGTCCGCTGACCTGTTGCCGGGCGGGCGCTTGGCGCGGGGCGCCGTGGTGGCGCGGCTCGATGCCCGCGACTTCGCGCTGGGGGTCAAGCAGGAGCAGGGGCGGGTGCGCCAGGCCGAGGTCGAGCTCGAGCTGGAACGCGGCCGCAACGCCGTGGCCGCCCGCGAGTGGGAGTTGCTCGGCAAGGGTGAGCCCGCACAGCAGGCGGCCTTGGCCCTGCGCCAGCCCCAGCTGCTCGCGGCGGTCGAGAACCTGGAGGCGGCCAAGAGCGGCCTGGCCCGAGCCCAGCTCAAACTCGAGCGCACGACCATCCGGGCGCCCTTCAACGCCATGGTGCTCGACAAGAAGGTCGACATCGGACAGCTGGTCGGGCCCTCCGCGACCATCGCGACGTTGATCGGCACCGATGAGATCTGGGTCGACGTATCGGTTCCCCTGTCGCAGTTGCGGGCCATTGACATCCCCGGGGTCAACGCCGAGACCGGCTCGGCGGCCACGGTTTCCCTCCGGCTCGGCAGCGGTGTGCCGCTGGTACGCGATGGCCGCGTGCTCCGGCTCAAGGGCGAGCTGGATGACAAGAGTCGCACCGCCCGCCTGTTGATCACCGTACCCGCGCCCTTCGAGATCGACGGCGACGGGTTGCCGTTGTTGCCCGGCGCCTACGTGGAAGTGACCATCGCTGGCCGGACCATCGACCCGGCCTTCCGCGTCCCCCGCGTAGCCCTCGACGGTGGCGATCAGGTGTGGGTGGTCGCCGAGGGAGATCGGCTCGAGCCGCGCTCGGTGGAAATCGCCTGGCGGGAGCCAGAGCACGTGGTGGTCACCGCCGGCCTAGCCGCGGGCGAGCGCTTGGTGGTGAGCCCGCTCAAGGTGCGGGCGCGCGGCATGCGCGTCGCGCCGCTGCCGGTGTTGACCGACGGTGAGCCCCGGGCCGCGGCGGACGGTACTACCGACACTCCCTGAGGAGGAGAATCTCCATGTCTGAAAACGACACACGAAGTATTCGCGGTGCCATTGCCTGGATGATCCGCAACCCGGTGGCTGCCAACCTGGCGATGCTGGTGTTGATCGCCGGTGGCATCATTGGGCTGTTTAGCATCAAGCAGGAGGTCTTCCCGGCCTTTGACCTCGACATGATCAACGTTCAGGTCGCCTACCCGGGCGCCAGCCCGACGGAGGTGGAGCAGGGGATGGTGCTGGCGATGGAGGAGGCGGTCCAGGGGATCGACGGCGTCAAGCGGGTGACCTCCACCGCCAGCGAGGGCATGGCCACGGTCACCGCCGAGCTGCTGTTGGATGCCGACAGCGACAAGGTTCTCGCCGACGTCAAGAGCGCCATCGACCGCATCCGCTCCTTTCCGGAGCAGGCGGAAAAGCCGGACGTCAGCTTGGCGACGCCTCGCCGCGAGGTCATCTCTATGGTGATCGCCGGCGACCAACCCCTCGGGGTGCTGCACGACATCGCCGAGACCGCCCGCCGCGATCTGCTCGCCGAGCCCAACGTCACTCAGGCCGAGCTCAGCGGTGTGCCGCCCTTGGAGATCGCCATAGAGATTTCACCGGAGCGGCTGCAGGCCCTTGGCCTCACCCTCCAGGAGGTCGCACGCCAGGTGCGCGCCGGGTCGGTGGAGCTGCCAGGTGGCGGCGTCAAGACCGCCGGCGGCGAGGTGTTGGTGCGGGTCGCCGACCGCCGGCTCGATGGCCATGGGCTCGGCGAGATCATCATCTCGAGCAGCCACAACGGCGCCGAGGTTCGGCTCGCCGACATCGCCGACATCCGCGACGCCTACGAGGATACCGATCAGGCGACCTACTACAACGGTCGCCGGGCGGTGCGGGTGACGGTTTACCGGGTGGGGGACCAGACCCCCGCCGAGGTCGCGGCCACGGTGCGT
>JAUUZB010000939.1 GCA_030590185.1 Deltaproteobacteria bacterium | reverse complement strand
GTGATGGGAACCGCCTCCGCCTGCCACCACCCCATCGCATTGTCCGCGGGCGGTGGTCGGGTTCTGATCTTTCGTCACCAACACAATCGGCCGCACATGCTCTGGCTCGGCCCGGTCTGGTGCTGGGTGAGCTACCCGGGATACGGCTTCGATCCCAACGCCAAGGCCTGCGAGTATGATCTCATGAACCAAGCTGCCAAGCTCGGCGGCTCGGTGGTGGTGGTGGAGGAGATGCGGGTCGATGATGATGGGGCCGAGATGGCGGGGGCGGCCTATGCCGAGTGGCCTCCGGAGCGCGACGAGGCGGTGAGCCCCTAGGGCTGCGAATTGTCTGCCCTCACCCGGTCTGGCACACTCCCACCATGATCCAGCCGACCCAGCCACTAGCCGCCCTTGGTGTCGCGGTCGCCGTCGCCGTCGCGCTCGTCGCGACCCCGGCTGGGGCCGAGGAGATGTTTCTCGAGTCCAAGACCGTCACCGCGATGGGGTTGGTCGACATCGCCGGGGGCAACGTCGCAGCGGCCCGCGAGGCCGCCATCAAGCAGGCGATCCGCAACGCCATCGAGGAGGTGTTGGGCTTCGTGGTGGAGAGCACCTTCACCGCCGAGCAGAAGGAGGTCGTCAAGAACGGTACCTCGACCTTCAGCTCCACGGTCGAGGATCGCATCCTCACCAAGAGCGCTGGCTTCGTGGAGAGCCACAAAGTGATCTCGGCCAAGCGCCGGGGCAAGACCTTCCGCGCCGTGGTCGAGGTGGTGGTCCGGGCCGACTCGTTGAAGTCGGAGCTCGCCGAGGTTGAGAAGATCCTGGCGGCGGCCGGCTACCCCAAGATCATCCTGCTGATCGCCGAGTCCTACACCGACCGGGCTGGCCGCAAGCAATGGATCCAGAAGACCTCCACCGGCGCGGTCCTCGAGGCTGCCCTGCTCGCCAACAAGCTCGAGCTGCTCGCCAAGGAGAAGGGGGAGGCGCTGCGCCAGGATGCGGGGGCCTTTGCCGACCTCGTGGCCAACGACGCCAAGGTCGCGGCCCTCGCGGCTGAGCTCGGTGCCGACGTCGCGGTGGTGGGGGTCAGTGACACACGCTACAGCGGCTTCAACGAGATGGGCGCCAACATGTACTATCTGTCGGCGCGGGTGAGCCTGCGGGCGGTGCGCGGGAGCAGCGGCAAGATCCTGGCTAGCCTCGAGGTGGAGGGCAAGGGCACCGGGGTCAACGAGACGCAGGCCCGACAGATGGCGGTCAAGAAGGCGGCCCCCAAGGCAGCCGATCAACTGCTGACCAGCTTGCTCCGCACCTGGGGCGCGGAGCTCGAGCGTGGCAACCACTTCGTGTTGGTGTTCGACCGAGTGAACCACTACCGCAAGGTCGCGCGGCCTCTGCTCAAAGCCCTCGCAGGGCTCCCCGGCGTCGAGGGGGTCGAGGAGGTCGGCTACGGCAAGAAGCGACTGGAGGTCGAGCTACGCTTCGCGGGCAGCTCCAAGCAGTTATTGGATCTGCTGTTCGATCAGATCGCCAGCCAGAAGCCGTTCAACGATCTCGACAAGACCGCCGAGCGCGGCGAGCGGATCGAGCTCACCCTCTGAGGTGAGGTTCAGCCCTCGACCCGCACCCCGCGGGCCTCCAGGAACCTCTTGATCCGATCCGTGATCTCTGCCGGTCGGGTGCCCTTGCGAATATAGCCATCGGCGCCCGATTCCCCGGCTAGGGTTTCGAGGTGCTCGTCACTGACCGAGGAGTAGAGCCAGACCGGCACCGAAGCCGTGCTCGGGTTCTCCTTAATAGCCTTGCACAGCGTGGCGCCGTCGATTCCCGGCATCATGTAGTCGAGGATCAACAGGGTCGGCTCGGCGAGCGCCACCGCGTTGCTGACCGCGTCCGGGGCGTCGAGGGTGATGACACCATAGCCGGCGTTGCGCAGGATCAGCGCCAACAGCTCGAGGTGGGAGCGGTCATCATCGACCACCATGATCACTGGCTTGTCGGCTAGGGCGGCGCTGTACTCCGCCATCCACTCGCCGAACTCCTCCTGGCTGGCGCCCGGCTGCAGCCTGAGCCCGATGCCGGGCAGACCGGCGTTGCTGCGGCCCTCCATCACGCCCCAGTCGACGCGGTGCACCACCTCCACCTCGAGCACCACCGGGTGCTCCGGGCTGGTCATCAGGGTGAGGCGCGCGCGGGTACCCTGGGGCTCGCCCCAGTAGGAGGCGATGAACAGCCCCTCCTCCGAGGCGTCCTGAAGGACGGTCTCGAGGCGCAGGGTGGCGCTCTCGTAGTTGCAGCGCTGGAAGATCGGTGTGCGTTTTTGTTCCCGGCGGTCCTGCTCCGGACTGTCCGGGGGCGCGTCGTCCATCGCCAGGTTGCTGTCCAGGATTTGCTCGATCAGGGAGGTGATCCACTCGAAGCGATAGGGCTTGGGCAGCGTCACCAGGGCGCCCGACTCCTCGAGCAGCATCATCAGGTTGTCGCGGGGCAACACCGAGGTGAGCACCACCGGGATGCCGCTCAAGCCGATGTCGCGTTTGAGGGCGCGGCAGACCTCGACCCCGTTCATACCCGGCAGCAGGACGTCGAGGAGGATCAACGCCGGCGTGCGCTGGCGCGTGACCGAGAGCGCCTCCGGTCCCGAGGTCGCGGTGAGGGTGCCGTACCCCCGGGTAGCAAAGGCGCGCTCGAGCGCCTTGAGGGTGGCGACGTCGTCGTCGACGATCAAGACCGTGGGCTTGGCGCGGACGACCATATCGCGCTCGGCGCCGACCCTGCGTACCTCTTCGGCGATGGATCGTTTGACCTCGTCGTTTTGGAAGCGGAACTCGACGCCGGTCAGGCCGGCCTCGTCGCGGCGCCAGGCCACCTTGCCGAAGATCACCACCGTACGTTCGGCGAACTCGATGGTCATGCGAATGGTCTGCCCGACCGGGACCGCCAATAGATCGCCGAGGCAGATGCCGCTGCAGCTGATGGTCACGCTGCGGCCCGGTTGTCGCAGGGGCTGGTCGACCAGTACCGGCAGGGCGCAATCGAAACGCGGGCTGGCGCGGGTGGTGACGTAGGCACCTTCACCCTCGTTGATCTGGAGGGTTTGGCGGAGCAGCTCCGCCTGTTGGGGCGAGAATTGCAACCAGATCCCGGCCGG
>JAUUZB010000327.1 GCA_030590185.1 Deltaproteobacteria bacterium | reverse complement strand
GTTGGTGAAGCTCAACCCTTTGACCCGTCTCCTCCAGGTGCGAACCTCGGAGGAGATGCGGGAGACCGAGCCGTTGCGCAACCACGTCATCATCGCAGGGTACGGCTTGACCGGCCGCAAGTTGGCCCGCTCCCTCGAGCAGATCGGTGCTCGCTACGTCATCGTCGACCTCAACACCGAGAACGTTCGTGACGCAGCTCAGCGGGGCGAGCCGGCCTGCTTCGGAGACGTGACCAGCGCCGAGGTGCTCGAATGCCTCGAGGTCGCCGATGCCAGCGAGCTCGTGATCGCCATCAACGATCCTGACGCCACGGCCCGTGCCACCAGGGCAGCACGACTCGCGGCACCCGATCTGCGGATTACCGTACGCACCGCTTTTGAAACCGATGTGAAGCGTCTGGAAGAAGCTGGCGCCACCCACGTCGTCGCCGCCGAAAACGCCGCGGCGGAGGCCATCATCGCAAGGGTGCTCGGCAACGTTGACGACGGGCCGAAGGCCGGACTCTAGTTGACCCCAACCGTCAGGCTCAGTCCCCCCCAGGCCGCGGGGGAGCTGCCGTCCACGGCCAGCAGGTAGGTGCCGGTCCCGCCCGCCGGCACGGTCCAGCTGAGGATCTCGGGGTTGGCGATCTCGGACGCAAAGGCGGCGCAAGCCTCGGCGTCGGCGCAGTCACGGAACAGGTAGAGGACCGCGTTGAAATCATTCTCCGGGCTCACCGTCACGGTGAGGTCATCCCCCTCGACGAGGTCGACGGCATAGAACAGGTCCGGGCCCTCGGTCGGTCCGTTGGTGCAGCTGTTGTAAGAGCCGAGATCTCCGGCGTTGCTGGCGCCCACCGTGGTAGCGACGATCACGACGCTGCCGGTGGACAGGTCCAACACCTCGGCGCTGTCGCAGGTGTCGTTGGCCGGTGGCGCCAAGGTCCGCAGCTCGAGGTCGAAGCTGTCGGCCGCGCCGCCGCCGCCATCCGCGTCGGTGATGACGACCAAGTTCACGACGCCGTCGTAGGGCGAGGCGTAGCTGAGGGTCACGGAGGCGCCCGGACCCGTGGCGGTCGCCGCGGCGAGCCGTCCCAGACGCTCGGCGTTCCCGTCCGCTTGCCAATAGCGCTCCGTGGCGAGGTAGCCGGCAAAGCCGAGGGTGAGCACCGAGATCTGCGGCGTGATGGTGGTGGAGGCAGCGGGGGTAATCGTGATGTCGGTGCGCTGTGTCGCGTTGCCAACGAAGCTGTAGATCACCAACCCGGCGTCAGCGTCGAGCTGCTCGCCGCTGCGCAGGATGTCTGTCCCAACGGTGGGTGTGTCGACCGCGACCGGCACGACCGCGTCGACCGAAACGTCATAGGTGCCGCCGTTGATCTCAGCAGCGTCGTCGGCGTCCTGAACTAGGTGTAGGTAGTGACCGTCGGCCGGCAGCCAGGCGACGGCTGGCGTGAACAGGGTGTTCGGGAATCCTGCCCGGTCGGTGCCGTCGAGAGCGGGGCCGAGGAGGTCGAACGCCGGGGTGAGGATCTGTTCAAAGGGTGCGATCCAACCCGCGCCTGCGTCGTAGGTAGTCAGGCCCGAGATGATCAGGATTTGGCCGGCGTTGCCCACGAAGTGGCCCATACCGGAGGGTGGGAAGACGTCGGGTGGTGGTACGTGCACCGTGAGGCCAGTGTAATCGTTGCCCGCGGCCATGGCGGTGGTGGCCACCACCAAGGGGGAGACGTCAAAGGGGACGAGTGGGTAGCCGGCGGCTCGTTCGACCCAGAGCATGACCCGCTGGTCCGCCACGGCGTAGTGGGTCGAGCCGCTGGGGAAAAAGGCGGAGGCTTGGGTGGGGGGGGCTAGCGCCATCAGATCCTCGTCGAGCAGCAGCACGTCGAAGCGGCCGCCCGCCTCCACCTCGGGATAGATGCCCACCGCCAGAAAGTCTCCGGCCGCCAAGTCCCAGGCCAGAAACAACGACCCAGCCGTGACCCCGACGATATCGCACGAGGTGGTGGAGCAATCCTGGGGTTCCGCGGCGCGGATCTCCAGGGAGAAATCGCGGTTCGGCCCGAGCACCATCTGGAAGTCCTGGACGATGCGATAGGACTGCCCGACGTGGGCGTCGAGCAGCAGAGTGATCGGCTCGTTCGTGTAGGGGGCGACTTCCTCCTCGAGCAGGGCGTGGGTCCCGTCGAGAACCATGAGGGCGAGAAACAGGTCGGGGTTCAGCTCCGGGGTGGGCGGCACCCCGCGCGAGGTGACCGTGATCGCGGTGGGGGTGAGCCCGGCCTCGACGTCGTAAAAGCGCAGCCCGCCGTCGGTCAGGTCGCCGTCTTCCACCACCGGCAGGGCAGATACCGCGGTCACGGTTGGTGCGCCGAGGTCCTCGATGGTGATCAGGTAGGTGAAGTCGTCGCCCCCGATCGGCAGCACGGCGTAGCCAAACACCGCGGGCCACATCATGGCGAAGTCGGTCACCAGGATCTGGTAGGTGTCGGCGCGCGGCAGATAGACCTCCCGCACCGTGTCTACCGCATTCGGGTTCCAACCGTAGCGCACATACAACGGGCTGCCGTCGGCGTTGGTCTGGGTCGAGGAGATCAAAAAGGCCGGCAGGGCGATACCGTGGGAGGTCGCGTGGAAGCGCAGGTAGGTGCCGGCCTCGGCCCAAAAGGTGAACGCGTCCCAGTCGCCATCGACGTAGGTGTCATCATCCTCGTCGATCGGCACAGAGATGGTGCCGCCGATACTGATGGTTTCACCAACCGGCGCCAGGGTCACGGTGGCCGGCGTCGCAGGGTCCGTCGACTCCGGTACGTCAGGGGTTGGGCCCGGGTCGCGGGCGTCCGGCACGCACGTTCCGTTTTCGAGATGCGTGCCCTCGCCGCAGGCGAGCGCCTCCGGTACACAGTCGCCCTCCATCAGGGTGGTGCCCGGTGCGCAGTACGCACCTTCGGGGACGCACAGGCCGTCCACGAGGGTCGTGCCCTCGCCGCAGGCTTCGATCTCCCGCACACATTGGTCACCCTCGAGGACCGTTCCCTCGCCGCAGGTCAAGGGCTCCGGGCCACCGCAACCGGCGAGCCCGACGAGACCGATCATCGCCAGGCAGGCGAGCGCCGCGTAGGTTGCATTCATCCTTCGCTCCTGTCCGTGCCCATCGTGCGCGCTCGTCATGGCGTCACCGTGACGTCGAGGCTGAAGGCCCCTCCGGCCTCGACGAAGGTACGGTTGAAGCTGAGGCCGTCGACACCGATGACGTAGGTGCCGGCACCACCGGATGGCACGGTGTAGCTGAGTTGTCGGAGCGTGCCCGATCCGGCCGCGGCGACGCAGGCGGTGTCCGGTGTCGCGCAGTCGTTGAGCAGATAGAGCCGCGTCGCCCAACCGGCGGTCAAGGTGAGATCGAGGGTTTCGCCGTCGTTCAGGGCGATGGCGTAGAAGACATCCGGCCCGGCCGCGCCGCTGTCGAGGCAGTCCAGCTCGTCGATGCTGTTGTCTGCCCCCGCGCTGTCAGCGCTGATCGACGCCAAGCCCACCGTCAGCGCGATGAGCTCCGCCGTGTCGCAGCTGTCGTGGGCGGGCGGGGGCCGCACCGCGACTTCGAGATCGAAGCTGTCGTTCGCGACGCCACCGTCCGGCCCGTGCATCGCCAGGATCAAACTCATGCCGTCGTAGGGAGAGACGTACGCTAGGGTGGTGCTCTCCCCCGGCGTGGTCGCCATGGCGCTGCCCACTAGCCCGAGTTGCTCGGCGTCGGCCGAGGCATCCCAGACGTAGTAGATCCAATCGAAGACCGCCGCGCCGAAGTTCATGATCCAGATCTCCGGCTGGAGCTCCGAATCCACGACCGGATCCACCGTGATGTCGACCCAGGCGTTGGTTTGTCCCTCAAAGGTGAAGAAGGCGAGGCCGCTGCCGAGCTGCCGGCCCTCGTCGACCGCCGGCGTACCGAGCGTAGGTGTGCCGATGGCGCGGGAGCCCCAGGTGCGGGGGCGGGTGCCATAGGTGCCGTCCAGGATGTCGCCGCCCGGGTCGTTGACCCAGTGCAGGTAGTGTCCGTCCCGTTTGAGATAGGCAAAGGGCGGCGTGATGTCGCCGTCCGGGAAGTTCCAGGCTAGGGTGTCGACCACCGGTCCTATCTCGGTCGAGTCGGAGGACAGGATCCACTCGTTGGGCGCGCTCCAAAAGCCGGTTCCGGCCTGGGTCTCGAGATTCTGGAAGAACAGGATCTGTCCCGCCTGGCCGACGACGTGGGAGACGCCGGCCGGGTGGAGCGTCCAGGGCGGAAATTCATTGATGCCGAGGGATGCGTAGGTGGTGCCGGGCGCGAGCCGCGGGGTCGCCACGATGACCTGCTCCACCGTGTATTCCGGAATCGGGCGCTCCTCCCAGGTCCGTGCCAAGGCGTAGACCACCGTGGGCGCGGGCGCGTAGCGCTGCCCGATGGCGATGCCGCCGGAGTAGGAGAATTGGTCCTCCACAAAGGGCTGCAGGTCGGCGTCCAAGAAGGAGATCCGTAGCGCGTCGACGGAGTCCGGCGGCAGGTAGACCGCCGCCACGAAGAGATCACCCGAGGCGAGCTGCCAGCGCAGCAGCGCCACCCCGGCCTCCTCCAGCGCCAGGGCGGAACAGTCCTCGCTGCCGCAGTCGGTCACGGTGGGCGCGGTCACCGTGAAGGCGTAGTCGTTGAGCGGACCGACGATCGCCCAGAAGTCCTGCACCAGCAGATAGCTGTGCCCGGCCTGCACCTCCCAGGTGACGTCGACGCTGGAGCCGGTGTCCCCGGCGGTGCGCTCCCCGAGCAGGGCATTGTCGCCGTCGAGCACGATCACCGCGGGCAGCACGTCGCTCCATTCATCAGGCAGCGGCCGGCCGCCCGAGCGGGCGGTGATCACCGTGCGGTCCGCGATCCCCTCGACGCGAAAGAAGTGCAACCGGCCATCGCTCAGGTCGCCGGCATCGGAGGTGGGCAGGTTGCTGGCGTCCGCCGTCTCCGGAGCGCCGAGGTTGTCGACAAAGACCCGGTAGGTGAAGTCGTCGCCCCCCAACGGGATGATCGGTTGGCGGTAGAGGCGGTGGATGACCTGGTTGTAGTCGCTCACCTCGAGGCGATACTCGCCGGTGCGGGGAACAAAGATCTCCCGGTCGCAATCGACGGTGGTGAAGCTCAGGCAATAGCGCTCAAAGAGGGGTCCAGCGTTGGTGTCCATCGCCGCGGAGACCAACCGGAAGGAGGGGAGGGCGGCGCCATCCGAGGTTGCCCGGATGCGCAGGTAGGTGCCGGCGTCGGCGGAGAAGATGAAGGTGTCCCAGTCCCCATCGCCATAGCCGTCGTCGTTGACGTCGACCGGTGTGTCCACCGTGCCGCCGAGCAGGATCGTCTCACCGGCCGCCGGCAGGATGATGCTAGCTTCGCCACGGGGCTCGGTCGATTCGGAGAAGTCGAGCTCGGGTGGCGAGACCGAATCCGACACGCAGGCGCTATCCTCCGGGTGCGTGTCTTCGCCGCAGACCAGATCGGGCGCGCACGAGTCGTCGATCCAGCTGCTCCCCTCGGCACACGAGCTGCCGTCCGGCAGGCATTCGCCGTCGACTAGACTCGAGCCGGCACCGCAAGCCTCGATCTCCGCGACACATTGGCCGTCTTGCTCCACGGTCCCAGCCCCGCAATCCCGCTGTTCGGCCGTCGAGCAGGCGGGGCTCGAACCGAGCGCGAACAGGAGGAGGCCAGCAACGAGAAGGGATGAGGTTTCGGGGGCAGGGATCAGTTTGGGCAT
>JAUUZB010000229.1 GCA_030590185.1 Deltaproteobacteria bacterium | reverse complement strand
GAACTTTTGGGTCGCGGGGTTGACGTGCTTGCCCTCCCGGCGCAGCTCGTAATGCAGGTGCGGGCCGGTCGACATGCCGGTATTGCCGACGTTGCCGATGATCTCTTTCTGTAGGACCCGCTGGCCCGCCTTGACCTTGATCTTCGAGAGATACGCGTAGGCGGAGGTCCAGCCGTTGGCGTGCCGGATCTCGATGAAGCGACCGTAGCCACCGTTCCAACCTGCCCGCTGAACCCGTCCGTCCCCCACCGACCAGATGGCGGTGCCCTGGGGAACCCCATAGTCGATGCCGTTGTGGTTGCGCGTGTAGCCGAGGATGGGATGCCGCCGCTTGCCAAAGCCGCTGGTGACCGGGCCGTACTTGAGCGGCGCCTTGAGGAGCTGCTTGCGCATCGATTCGCCGGCGGCGTTGTAATACGTGACCGGCATAGCCTTGCCCGCCTCGCGGCCCTCGGGGACCGGCGGCCGGTGGATGAAGCCGCGGTGGGAGATACCGTCGGAGATGAACTCCGCGGCGAGCAGATCGCCGTAACCAACGAACTCCCCCTCGGCGAAACGCTTCTCCACCAAGACCTTGAAGCTGTCCCCGGGGAAGACCTGGCTGTAGAAATCGATCTCCCAGGCGAAGACCTCGACCACATCCTGGACCAAGTTCGGGCGCTCGCCTATCTCGTCGACCAGGGTCGCCCACAGGCTGGTGTTGATCTGGCCGCTGACCTCCGCCACCAGCTTGTCCACCGGCACGTCGATACGGGACGCGAACCAACTCTCTCCCCGGCGTTCGGTGCGGGTCTGGTCCAGCCGTCCGCGGATGACGTCCATCGACAGGAGATTGCCGGTGCGGTCGAGGCGCGCCTTGAAAATAGGCCCCGGGTGCAGACGCCGGAAATCGACCAGGTCGGTCAAGCTCGCCAGGGCGGGTTGGATGTCCTCGCCGAGCACCCCGGCCTCTGCCAGCGCCGCCGCCGCGGTTTGGCCGCTGCGCAAACGTGCGACCTCGCTCCGGTGCACCGGGCCCGGGGCGCGCATGCCAAAGGTCGGGTCAAAGGGCTCGGGCGCGCCCGTGTCGATCACCGCGGCGATACCCTCGCGGGTCGGCTCGGTCGTTGTCTCTGCCGCGCTCGCGGACTCCGTCCCGGACTCGGTCCCGGACTCGGTCCCGGCCGCCGGCTCGCTCTTCTCGTCGGCCTCCGACGCAACCGCGGGACGCGGATCGCCGTGATAGAGAAACACCCCAACGTTGACGGCGATCAACGCCGCGACCAGAGCGACCGGGCGCAACCGCTTGCTCTTGCGCTCGGGTCGTTGTCGGGGGCGCCAGGTCACGTCGCGCATCGTGGGATCACCTCTAGCCGGTTGGGAAAAAACTCTAGCATGGGCCGCCCAGTGGTCAAGAAAGCCGGCGGCGCGCAAGGCCAGATCGCGAGATCACGGCTGGCATTGGTAATCACTGACGTTGCACAGGGGCTCCGGATCCTGGCAGTGCTCGTCGAGGTAACATTCGACGCAGGTGTGGGCGGTCTCCGGCAAATCCTGGACCGGGGGGTGGCTCTCGGGCGTGGCGCAATAGAGGGTCGGATAACGACAGTCCTCGTCGGTGGTGCACTCGAGCAGGTTCAACCCACCCGGGTATCCGTAGGAGACGTACTGATCGTAGCCGTGGACCATGACGCCGCAGGTTTGGGGGCAGACGAGGTTGTGAAAGCCGTCGTCGATCGGAGCCCGAAACGCCGACCAGGTGCTGCCCGGGATCTCGGTGATCGAGACAAAGTAAGGGCTCGCCAAGGCGATCTCGTAGAGGTCCTGGCCGTCGAGGCGGGCGTCGCCGCCGGTCTCGAAGGCGATGGAGACGTAGTCCTCGGCATAGCCGATGGAGTTCGGGTCGGAGGTGCCGGGGGCCAAGAAGACATAGGCATCACGCAGTTGCCGCTCTGGCACCGCGAGGATGAAGGCCGGGTCGCCGGTGCCGGCGTTGCGGAACCCCTCGCCGGTCAGGAACTGGCCGACCATGATCGGGTGGTTGGAGCGGATCAGGAAATCCTCGTCGGAGAGAAACTCGTACCAATCTCCAGCGTGCAGGGTCGGCACTTCGACCAGGGGCGGATCGAGATTGACCACGGTGCCGTCCTGGGCCGCCAGGATGCGCCAGACGTCCGGCTCGTCGCCCCGCTGGTAGCTGCGCACCGCTACATAGTCGCGCCCCCAGGTTGAGATGGGGAAGAGCTGTTGCTCGAGGTGATCGGCGCAGCAGAACAACTGCACGCCGCACTCGATGTCGGTCGCGCAGCTCTGGGTCGGGTTCCCCTCGCAGGCGCCCTCGACGCAGTTCCCGGCCAGGGTCGGGGCGTTGGCCGCCTCGTTGCCGGAATAGACGATCACCGGTTGATCGGCGCTGATGAAGGTACCGGTGAGGTCGGAGCCGAGCTCATCCGGCTCGAGGTTGAGCACGTCAAAACGATTGAGGGTGAACTCGCGGGTCTCGCCGGCCAGGATGCGGGTGCTGACCCCAGGTCCCGGGTAGATGTTCGCGGTGGGGGTGACCGCGACCCGAGTCGGCTCCTCGTTGATTCCCACCACGGTGACGAAGCCGCGCAGCAGCTCGTTAAACTGCGCCCGGTTCATGGCGTAGTAGGTGGTGTCGGCGGTGGTGCTCGGCATCAACATCGAGGCGTCGTTGGAGAAGACCTCGACGTTCTCGAGCGGGTTGAACTGGTAGACCGTGATCGGAATGTTCGAGGCGACCCGGTAGGCCAGCTGGTCGAGTACCGTGCCGTTGACGTTGCGCGCCGGGAGCTCGAACACCTCGATGCCCTTGGGCGGCAACGCCCTGGCATCGACGAAGTTCTCCGGCAGGGGCAACTCCCCGGGGGCCAGGCAACCTTCGACATCCGGCATCTCGGCGATGGGCCCCTTGGTGATGATCACCGTGGCGAGCCGATCCGGATCGGGATTGGAGGCGACCACCGCGAACTGCTGGGCCGAGGCATCGCAGAACAGCCCGCCGGGGACGCCGTCGCAGTCGACAAAGGCGTTGTCGAGGTCGACGGCGAAATATTCGCAGCCCTGGTAGCTCTTCTGGCCACCGCCGCAGACCGAGACGCACTCCCCGTCAAAGCAGACGCCGTCGAGGGGAGGCGAGGCGCAGCTGGTGTAAAAGCAGCCGGCGGTCCCGAGGTCGTTGCATTCGTAGAGATAGAGGTTGTCCCCGCCGCAGAACCGCTGCCCCGGCTCGCAAACCAGCGGCACGCAGGCGTCCGGGCAGTCATCCGGATCGGCGCAATCCCCGGGGATGCAGATGTGCTCCTCCGGGCAGGTGGTCTCGACCCAGGCGGAGCCCCACTCGTTGCAGATTTGGATGCGCCGTTGGTCCGGGTCTTCGAGGCACTCCATGTCCCCTGGATCGCAGGGCCGCGGCGTGAGCGCCTCCTCCTCGCAGGCCGGCAGGGCGACGGAGGTGAGAAGGAGCGCGAGGATCAACTTTTGCGTCATCATCGTCCCGGTGCGGTGGCCACCCAGGGGGGTATAGCCTAGCGCACCCACCCCAGCAATCCATGGGCCGTCACTGGTTTCTGTAGCTGACCGAAATCTGGCCTATTTTCAGCCGCCGGGGAGCCAAGGCCGCCACGTGCAAACCGTTGCAACCCTCCCCAGTTGCCGAGGACGACGTGCCGTTGGTTGAAGAACTGGCCCCTTCCAGCGGTCCAAACGAGAGCCGCGGCCCCTGGACCCGCAGAGCCTTCACGTTCGCTTGGACATCAAAAGCATGGCGAAATGGTGGCTCCGTCGTATCGAACCATCGGCGTGGCGCCGCTGGTATCACAAAAATAGGCGTCGGCGTATATCCGGAATCGGGCCACCGCCTCTTCTTCGGAACAAAAATCGTAGGGATCGAAATAGTCCGGGCCGTAGACGGTGCAGTCTAGGGAAACGATGTAGTCAGGGGGTGGGGCTCCACACTCCACGTATGTCCTCACCATGGCGGCAACGTATTCCTCGCACGCCCGTTGCCGATCCGTGCGTCCGTCACCACAAGCCCCAAGGGCGAGGCTCAGCACTACGATGGCGGCAATCACGAGCTTCATTCACGATCTCTTCGGGAACTCGAATGCTCGCCTCTGGCTGTCAGTGAAGAAGGCCGTGCCATCAAGATTCGACTCCCAAATGCGCGGCATCTCGGTCATCCCGATTGACGCCCCCGAATCCACCCCGCACAGCCAATGTTGAGGCCAGGCGGCGCCGCCGACTGATCTTCGTTGCACTGCCAATCTTATACCACCGGGCCCACAGGAAAACCGGCACCGGGCTTCTGGGCGCGCTGACGGCGCTGCTATGGGCCAACTGTGAGCGTGGGCCGAAATAGCCCGAAAACCCCTCAATCAACCTGTCAATCTTGCCATTTTCGATCGATGAGATCTGCCGTACAGATACGGCGCCACGGGCTCGCGAACCATGCTGGGCCCGGATGACACCACGGGTGTGGGGACCAAGCTGCGCAATGCCCGCCGCATCAGCTCGTCAAAACCATCGCTGGCGCCACCCTGTACCTGCCCCGCCGCCATGATCGCCCGGCGCGCTTCGCTTTCACCGAAGCCGAGGCCGCGCAGGGCAACAAACACGTCCGCGCCAGCCTCCGCCGCCCGCGGCGACACCCGGCCCCCGTAGCGGGTGCCGTCAGCGTGCTCGAACGTCAGACCCGTCGACACCCGACCCGTGACCCAAAGCGTGCCACGATGCCCGGCCCGGTGGTGCGCACCGCACAGACAGATGATCAGGTCTGGATCATGGTCGCCGTTCTCCGAGCGCAGGCGGATGTGGTGAAGGTCAATAAACGTCGCGCACCGACACCCGGGCACCACGCACTGGCCGTGGTCGCGTCGGATCACCTGACGCCGTATGGCTGGCGGGATGGTCTGCGTTGCCCGCTCTGACTGGGACGCCGTGGGGTCGCCGATGTGCTGGGCATCACACTCGGCCATCTCTAGGATGTCAGAGCCGATATCGATGAGCTCACCGCGACCCTGCTGTTGACCGCGTTCGCACTCGGGGCATTTGGTGATGGCGATTTGATACCCGGCTTTGCCTTCATCCTTCGAGCCCGACTTCGAGCCCGACTTCGAGCCCTCGAGCGCCCCACGGGCCATCATGAGTAGAGCTGTTTCGTCATCGAGACCCTCGCCTGTCTCCCGCTGAAGCTTCATCACCGCCTCCCGAAAGGTGGCCATCGTCTCCGCCGTGACCTCGAGCCGCAGGATGTGCCGCAGCTTGTCGCGACGCTTGCGGGCGCCTGGCAGATCGCCCCGGGCGAGTCCGGCCACCAGGGATTCGACCTCGCGGCAGGTCCGACCACGGGCGACCTCCAACCACTCGCCTTCGGTCTCGGGCTCCGCCACCCGGGTGAGCTCTCGTGCCGCGGACCAGTTGATCTCCCCCGCGCACAGGGCGCTCTTGATCCCGGGCAGCTCCTCGATCTCCCTGGCGACCCGTAGTCGCTCGCTCACCGACCCGAGCTTGCTGCCGAACAGAGCGATGGCGTACTCGCCAAAGCTTCCCCGACCGAAATGGGTGTGGACATCTAGCCGGCTGGCCGCGAGCAGCCACCTGCCGATGTCGTAGTCGAGGGCGGCCTGGGATTTGGCCAGCTCCTCGAGGCGCTCGTTGACGGTGATCCAGTTTGCCGCTGATGGGTCGTTCATCTCTTCCTCACGATTGTTGATCTACTCCTTTTGTAGCATCCCCCTCTGACAGTTTTGCCGCGGATGAGTATATCCAGAATATTTTGATGAGCTCGTCGTTCCGGGTGCCGTCGTGCCGGTCGTGGGTTCTCCCACGGTCCCACGTGGGACTTTTCCGGCATACTGGCGCGGCGTGCCGTGGCTACGCCGTAGGTTGCTGTTGGTGATTCCCGTCGTGCCGGTCGTGGGTTCTCCCACGGTCCCCTTGGGGGCTTTTCGGCATGCTGGCGCATCGTGCCCGGCCGTGGGTTCTCCCACGGTCCCATGTGGGGGCTTTTCGGCATGCTGGCGCGTCGTGCCGGCCGTGGGTTCTCCCACGGTCCCACATGGGACTTTCAGATACGCCGCTGCGGCATGTTGCCCGGTTGACCGCGCCGGCACGCCCCTGGCATCGGCGCGCTCGCACTGCGTCGCGTGCCGCGTGGGGCGGCCGCCGCAGAGCGCCACGCCTGGCCAGGGGCGCGCCTGCGCTGCATTGGTCTTCGTTGCTTTTCATCGGTCTCCAGGGATTCTCAGGGGCAACGCGCCACGAAGCAGCATCTGCGCTCATCCCCCTCGCTGCTCTGCACCGGCGGTCGAGATATCTCCGAACGAACGCACCCACACCGGGCGCTCCATGAGGCCTCCACACGGTGGGCGTTGGCGTTGTGGCCTACCGGGAGCAGCCAGAAGAAACAGACGAACCAAAGCGCAACCAGACGGACCAGACGGAAAGGAACCAAAAAGATCAATTCAAAATCATCCCCGCCCCAGCGATTGGCCGGTTAAATCTCAAGACAAATCTCATCAAAATGCGGGAAAATCAGTCCCAGCGGGCCTCAGATGTACTTTTGTGTTTGGCCGCCGCGCCGCTCCCGCCGCACCGCCGCACCGCCGCACCGCCGCACCGCCGCACCGCCGCACCGCCGCACCGCCGCACCATCGCACCATCGCACCATCGCACCGCCGCACCG
>JAUUZB010000733.1 GCA_030590185.1 Deltaproteobacteria bacterium | reverse complement strand
CTTGCGGGTCACACGATCGCGGTCGATGCGATCGCCGACCTGCAGGAAGAGTAGTTGGTCATAGTAAGCCTCGGCGGATCCGAGACCGTAGATGCAAGAGACGCTGGCCACGATGATCACATCGTTGCGTTCGAGTAACGCTTGGGTGGCGGCGTGGCGCATGCGATCGATGGCGTCGTTGATGGTTGTCTCTTTGTCGATGAAGGTATCGCTCGACGGGACGTAGGCCTCCGGCTGGTAGTAGTCGTAGTACGAGACGAAGTAGGCGGCGGCGTTGTCGGGGAAGAGCTCCGCAAACTCGCCGTAGAGCTGGGCCGCCAGCGTTTTGTTGTGAGCGATGACGAGCGTCGGCAGGCCGAGCTCGCGGATCAAGTTGGCGGCGGTGAAGGTTTTGCCGGAGCCGGTGACGCCGAGCAGGGTCTGACGTTTTTCCCCGCGACGGTAGCTGTCGACCAACGTCGCGATCGCCGCGGGTTGATCGCCGCGTGGCGAAAAGTCGGAGCGCAGGGTGAAGGGGTTTGGTTTGGCGGCCATGGGTGGCGTTATATTCAACTCACCCGGGTCGAAAACCACTGCCGAGGTGTCGACAAAAGCGACGCAAAGTCGTTGAAAAATCGTTGACACTTCATAGGGGCAACTTTAATATCTCAAACGATCCTTAACCATCCATTTGGAGGTTGGCAATGGCTACTGCGAAGAAGAAGAAGACCACGAAGAAGAAGGCCAAGAAAAAGGTCGCCAAGAAAAAGAAGGTGACCAAGAAGAAGGCCAAGAAGAAGGTCGCCAAGAAGAAGACCAAGAAGAAGGCCAAGAAAAAGGTCGCCAAGAAGAAGACCAAGAAGAAGGCCAAGAAAAAGGTCGCCAAGAAGAAGCGCTAAGTCTTTCGAGTCATAGCGAATGGAGGGCAGCCGAAAGGCTGCCCTTTTTTTTTGCCCAGCGACAGACGGAGTCCCCCCAGGCGCCAGGCGCGCTGTGGCTGCCCCGGCCCGTCGCCGTCGATCAACCCTCGGTGTTGGCCGGGGGCTCGACTGGCTTGGGCTGCTCCTCCGGCGCTTGGGGCTTGGTGTCCTCCCGGCGGCGGCGCCGGAAAAAGACCACCTCCTCGACCAAGCCCACCGCCACGTAGCCGCAGACGACGGCGAACAGCGCGAAGGTCGGGCCGATCAGCAGGGCGACGATGCTGACCACCGCGGCGAACCCGCCAAGCACCGCCAGGGTCTTGGCCGTGGGGCGGATGGTCTTGAAGCTGCGGTAGCGGACGTTCGAGACCATCAAGTAGGAGAGCACCAGCAGCAGCACCAAGATGTTTACGGGGTGCACCGGCGGCACCGCGAAGGTGCGCTGGTGGAACATGACCAGCGACATCAACACGGCGGCGGCGGCCGGGATCGGGAGGCCTATGAAGTGGGCGCCGGTGCGGCCATCGGAGCGCGAGGACAGGACGTTGAAACGGGCCAGGCGAATGGCGCCGCAGGCGACCAGAACAAAGGCGCCAAAGACGCCGAGCAGGCCGAGCTGCGACAGCCCCCAGGCATGGACGATCATGGCGGGCGCCACGCCGAAGGTGACGAGGTCGGCGAGCGAGTCCATCTGCACGCCGAAGTCGCTCTGGGTCTTGGTGAGGCGCGCCACCCGGCCGTCGACCATGTCGAAGAAGAAGCCGAAGAAGACGGCGATGGTCGCCTGGTAGAGCCGGACTGGCCCCGGGTCATCGGAGACCAGCTGGATGGCGTAGACGCCGCAAAAAATGCTGGAGACCGTAAACAGGTTGGGCAAGACGAACATCGCCTTGCGCAGATCAAACTTGGGGAGGCGAGGTCGGCGGGGTCGGCGTCGTCGGCGCTTGCGTTTCGGCTTGGACTTGGGCTTGGGCTTGTCGTCTGCCATGGGTGGTGGGCCCCCGCGCAGGGAGCTCAGTCCCCGATTGCCAAGCCGCAGGCCGCGAGCTCGCTGTTTGCTAGGCCGTCACAGGTGCAGTCGCCGGAGGCCAGGAGGTCGGAACAAACCTGCATCTGCGCGTCGCTGACCACGGTCTCGGCCTCGGCGTTCTCGACCCGCTGCACGCACGCCAGGCGCTCGAGCTCGGTCGGCTCACAGTCGCAGATTTGGTCGGCGAGCTCTCGGCATGGCGACGCACAAGACGCGATCGAGCCGCTGACGGCTGTGATAAAGAATAGGAGGCGTAGCCGAGGGGACCACATGGGAACGGGGCTCTAGCAGCGGCGGGTCTGGAGGGCAAGGCCGCCGCGTCCCCATGCCGCGATACACGGGAATGGCGGACGCCCGTGAGGTATGAGAGGGCGATGCCGAAGCTGAGCGAGGCCTATGTCGTCGGGTTGTTGAGCGACGCCGAGGAGAAGACGCCACGGCTGACCGACCAGTTGACCGCGGCCAAGAAAAAGGCCTCGGCGGTCGACGCCGAGCTCACCAATCTCCTGCGCCGGCTCGACGCCTCGAGGACCGCCCTCAAGCAGGCGCAGCAGCAGGCGACCCGGACCAGCGCTTCGATCAACGACGGCAACTCGCAGATCTCAACCCTCCACCAGGAGATCGCGGCCTTCAAAAAGAAAGCCGAGGACATCAAAATCGAGATGGGTCGGGTCTACGACGAGCCGGCCATCAAGCGGAAGTTGCGCCGTGGGCGCGCCAAGCTCACCGTGCAGATCGAGGAGCGCGAGGAGGAGATCGCGGCGATCCAGACGCGTATGGAAAAGGAGCGCCTGACCCTCGCCGAGGTGGAGGCAGTGCTCATCCGGGAGCGCGATCGTTCTCGGGTCCTGACCGAGGAGCTCAAAAAACTCCAGAGCCAGCTCCCGAGCCCGTACCTCTACACCGAGCTGTTCGAGACGGTAGCGGCCCGCGCCCACTGTCGGCTCTACCTCGACGCCGATCTCCCCGCCTGGGAAGAGGAGATGCGCGAGGCGATCGCCTGGGCCCACGAGCTGCACCGCGAGCTGCGTCTCGGCAAGTACCCCCTCGATCGCAACAGCGACCTGGTGGGAGGCCGAGCCATGGGCACCGCCGAGGCGATCTACGGCGCCGTGGCGCTCGGTGATGCTGAGCTAGCGATGACCCTGTTCGAGGTGGCGACCGACCCGGGTCTCTACTTTCATCAAATCTTCAACGTCTTCCGCGTCTGGTGCCTCGGTCTCTTCCTCGGTGGCCGCGAACGCGAGCTGCGCGAGCTGTTGCGGCTGCATCAGTTCGCGGAGGGTTTGCGCGGGGGCTATGTCCACGTCTTCATCGGTCTGCTCACTCGGGACTCCAAGCGCGTCAGCCTCGGTATCAAAGATATCACCAAGCACGAATGGGAGCTCTGGCAGGACCCGAGCCTGACCCGCGGGGCCGGGGTGATCAACCTCGGAGCGGTGGCCCTGTCCCGACTAGCGCGCACCATCGGGGTGGTGCCCCCCGCCGAGGTGCCCACCGTGCCCGCCATGCTGACGGCGGCGCCTTTGCCCCGCACGGCCCTCCGGCTCGCCCGCTGAGTCGGGTTTGTTGAGCCGGGCGGCCGGGCCCGGTTTCCGATCGACTTGCGAATCAGGGCCCGGCCCCGTACGATCGTCCCATGGCCTCGCCCCTCGACGATGAAGAGAGCGTTGTCGAAACGGTCAACGAGAAAAAACGTCGCGACACGGCGCGGACCCTCGGGTCCATCATGCGCGAGGCGACGGATCTCGCGGCGCCAACCGCCAAGCGCATCGGCACCCAGAAGATCACGCCCGGGGCGGTCGGCCT
>JAUUZB010000434.1 GCA_030590185.1 Deltaproteobacteria bacterium | reverse complement strand
TTGACACCGAGTTGCAGGACCCGGCCCTCGACCGCTGGCGCCAGGCGAGCATCGCTTTTTTGCGCGACCAGGTGCTCAACAAACAGGTCCTGGTGATCCTCGGCAAGACCGCCAAGGACACCCACGGCCGGTACCTCGCCTACGTGGAGCGGACGGTCGGCGATCGCAAGACCGACATCAACCGGGCCATGGTCGCCGAGGGGCTATCGATGGTCTACACCGAGTACGGTTTCGCCAGGGAGGCTGCCTACCTGGCGGCGGAGACCGAGGCCCGTGGGGCCAAGAAGAATCTCTGGGGGCAGCCGGCGCAGGTCACGATGATCAAGGGGCTGCGCGAGCAGTGGGCGCGTTTCCGAGTACAGCGTGCCGGGACGCCACTTCAAGATCCGCTGTTGCCGACGCCACCGCCACCGCCCGGCGAAGTAAAAAAGTAACCGCGCGGCTCCGGTTTTCTCTTGCCTAGGGTGGGTCAGGTTCGATACTCAGGCGCCGGTTATTTCGCGAGCGATCGAAATAACGCTAAGTAGGGGGAAGGACGTTTGGTGGAGGCTAGAATGACGGTTGGCATCGTGAAGTGGTTCAATCACGTCAAGGGCGTTGGCTTCATCACTCCCGACGAGGGAGATGAGGACGTCTTCGTGAACGCCACGGTGATCCGGGCCGCCGGTCTCCAGTCCCTGAGCGAAGGTCAGCGGGTAGAGTTCGACGCGATCCGCGGTGACAAGGGGCTGCTCGCCCAAGCGGTCCGCTCCTACCCGTAGTCCTCGCTTACCGAGACCTCCCCTGTCCCTGGGGAGGGTGATGCCTCCCATCGCCGGCGCCTCGATTTCTACGCTTTTTTTTGCCCGAGACCTGCGCTAGGTCCCGCCGATAGGCGCTAGCGAGAGGAAATTGACCATGGACTCCCGAGAGATGATCGACCTGTGCAAAAAGCACACGATTTACACCTGGGCCCAGGGCGACGCGGTGGCGCCGCTGCCCATCGCCCGAGCCGAGGGGATCTACCTCTATACCCCCGAGGGCGACCGCATCATCGACTTCAATAGCCAGCTGATGTCGGTGTTGATCGGTCACGGCCACCCCAAGGTGCGCGAGGCGATCAAGAAGCAGGTCGACGAGCTGACCTACGTTTTCCCGGGCACCGCCACCGCCGTGCGGGCGCGGGTCTCCAAGATGCTCGCCGAGCTGGTGCCGGGGAACCTCAATACCTTCTTTTTCACCCTCGGCGGCGCCGAAGCGGTGGAGAACGCGGTGCGCGCCGCGCGGCTCTATTCCGGCAAGCAGAAGATCATCGTCCGCTACCGCAGCTACCACGGCGGCACCAACCTGTGCATGCAGCTCACCGGCGACCCGCGGCGCTGGGCCAACGAGCCCGGGACGCCCGGGGTGGTGCGGGTGATGGACCCCTGGCCCTACGATTTCTCCTGGGGCGACACCGAGGAGGAGATCACCAAGAACAACCTCACCTATCTAGAGGAGGTCATCCAATACGAGGGGCCGCACACCATCGCGGCGATGATGATCGAGACGGTGACCGGCACCAACGGCATCCTGGCCCCGCCCAAGGGCTATCTGAAGGGGCTGCGGGCGCTGCTCGACAAGTATGGGATCCTGTTGATCTGTGACGAGGTGATGTGCGGCTTCGGGCGGACCGGCAAGTGGTTCGCCTTCGAGCACGGCGGCATCGTCCCGGACATCCTGACCATGGCCAAAGGGCTGACCAGCTCCTACATCCCGCTCGGCGCCACGGCGGTGAGCGATCCCATCGCCGACTACTTTCGAGAGAACGTCTTCTGGGGTGGCCTGACCTACAACTCCCACTGCGTCGGGCTCGCCACGGCCGAGGCGGTGATTGGGGTGATGAGGGAAGAGAAGCTAGTCGAGAACTCCGCCGCCATGGAGAAGGTGATGCGCGGCCACATGGATCGGCTCAAGGAGAAGCACCCCTCGATGCGCGAAGGCCGCTGCATCGGTCTGTTCGGTATGATCGACCTGCAGAAGGACTCTAAGGGCACGCGGCTCGCGCCCTACAACGGCTCCCACCCAGCCATGGCCGAGCTCGGCAAGTTCTTCCGTGAGAACAAGCTGTTTACCTTCGTGCGTTGGGGCAGCTTCATGTGCAACCCGCCGCTGTGCATCACTGAGGAGCAGCTCGCCGAGGCCTTTGAGATCATCGACCGCGGGTTAGATCTCACCGACAAAGCCTTCGAGGGCTAGCGCCGCGACCTACCAGCGCGCCCCGTCTCGCCCCGGTGGGGTGGGATGGGCCACCGGGGTGATCCCCTCGAGCTCGAAACCGAAATTCTGGGCCACGTCGGCGTAGAGCAGCGCACCGGAGCGCCGCAGACGGTGCAGGTCCCAGCGCCGGATCGCGCCTTTGTAGTGGGTGGATATCAGGCGGCGCCCGCTCGGCGAGAAGGCGACCGCGATCGGCATGGTCTCGGTACGCAGCTCGGCGAGCTCCTCGAGGCTGTCGACGTCCCAGAGCCGTATCGTGCGGTCATTGCTCGCCGAGGCCAGCAGCTGGCCATCGGGGGAAAAGGCCAGACCCTCGGTTAGCTCCTCGTGGCCGACGAGCCGACCACGCAGCCGCCCGGTCGGTTGTGCCCACAGAATGATCGCTTTGCTGTAGCCCGCCGCGGCTACGGTGCCTCCGTCCGGGGAGACCGCCAGGGCGAAGATCAGCTCGCCGTAGCCCTCGAGGGTGCCCACCGGCTCGCCGGTCTCGACGTCCCAGATCCGCACCACCTGATCGTCACCGCCGGAGAATAGGCGGTCGCCGCGGGGCGAGAAGCGCACCGCGTTGACCTTGGCCCCGTGGCCGGTCAGGACCAGGAGCTGGTTGCCTGTGGCGGCGTCCCAGGTACGAACCGTCTGGTCGTGACTGGCGGTCGCGATACGCGTGCCGTCGGGCGAGATGTCGGCCGCGACGATCTGCTCGGTGTGGCCGGACAGGAGCACGTCCGCCCCGGAGTCACGGCGGCCGAGCAGGCGCAGGTGGTGGCCCTCGGCGCCGATCAGGATCTGCTTGCCCGCCGGGTCAAAGGCCACCGGTTTGGCGAAGGTCGTCTGGTCTGGGAAGTGCCGTTCGACCAGATCTCGTCCCTTCTCAGAGCGGGTGAGGTCCCACAGCCGGGCGCCGTCCAAGCCGCCGGTCAGCAGCTGCGAGCCGGTTGGCGAGAAGGCCAGGGTACCGACGTCCCCCACGTGGCCCTCGAGGAGGGCGGCCTCGACCGGGCGGGACAGCTCCCAGAGCTTGAGGGTGCGGCTCTCGGTGGCGGTCGCCAGCCGTTTGCTGTCCGGCGAGAAGGCGACCGACCAGAGGTGATGATCGTAGCCGTTGAGCCACAGCGGGGGAGCTTCGTCGTCGGTCGACCACAGCCCGACGCGGTTATCCCAGCCGCCGGTGGCCAACCGGCTCCCGTCCGGAGCGTAGGCCAGGGTGAAGACCGCGGAGGTGTGGCCGCGCAGCACCCGGGGTTCGGCGTCCGAGGCGAAGCGCCAGCGTCGGACCGTCATGTCCCAACCGGCGCTCGCCAGCTCGCGACCGTCGGGCGAGAAGGCGACCGCCATCACTTGATCCGCATGGCCGCTGAGTCGGCGCCGGCCGCCGCGCTCGAGATCAAAGAGCAACACGTCGGTCGACTCGGTGGCCGCCGCTAGGGTGCGGGCGTCCGGGGAGATGGCCAGGCCGAAGATCTTCCCCGCCCCGGGGGTCAGCCGGCTGATCTCGGTGACGTCGGCTACGTCCCACAGGCGAATCGTCTGGTCCTCGCCGGCGGAGGCGAGCACCGTGCCGGCCGGTCCAAAGGCGAGGGCGTGGATCACCGCCTCGTGGCCGCGCAGCACCGCGCTGATCTCGCCGCTCTCGACCTCCCACAGGCGCACCGTGCGGTCGCGGCCGGCGGAGGCCAACAGCTTGGAGTCGGGCGAGAAGGCCAGGGTCATGACTCGGCCCTCGTGGCCATGCAGGCGCGCGACCTCCCGGCCGTCGTGGGTGTCCCACAATGCGACATCGATCTCCTTGTCGCCCCCGGGATCCGGAACACTACAGGCCAGGTGGCGGCCGTTGGGGGAAAAGGTGACCTGGACGCAGCCCTCTCCGGGAGGGCTGGCAAAGCGCAGGCGGGGCCGCTCGAGGTTGGTGAGGCCGATGATCACTCCGCGGGCGTCCGGTCGCTCGGTGAGGCGCAGGGCGCCGGCCGCGAAGACGGCGGCGGCGATCCGTTGGTCCTCGGCGACAGCCGTACGTGCCTTCTCGGCCAGGGCCGCGGAGAGGTTGGCGTGGGCGGCGTTGCGTTCGCTCGCTACCTGCCAATAGGCGCCGAGACCGAGCAGCAGCAGCAGCAACAACGCGCCGGCTGCGACGCTCACCACGGCGCGGTGCTGGTTGATGAAGCGGCGCAGCAGCTCCCCCGCGGAGTATTGATGGGCCACGACTCGGGCCCCGGATTGAAAGGCTGAGATCTCGCCTGCCACCTCCGCGGCGCTCGGGTAGCGCTCGGCCCGATCTCGGCTCAACGCCTTCTCGGCCACCGCGGCCAACTCCACCGGTGCGACGGCACACCGTCGGCGCACCGGCACGATGTCGGCGCCCATGGCCATGGCGACGACCTCGTAGGGCGAGCTGCCGGTGAATGGCGGATCGCCGGTGAGGATTTCGTACAACACCGCGCCCAGGCTCCAGACGTCGGAGCGCTCGTCGATGGCGTCGATGTCCCCTTCGGCCTGCTCCGGGCTCATATAGGAGGGCGTGCCCAGGGCGTGGCCGGCGAGGGTGGCGCCACCGGTGGCCAGGGCTTCGTTGATCAGCTCCGCCCGTTGAGCGAGGGCGTCGACACCTGGACTGTCATCGGCCCGTGGCTTGGCCAGGCCCCAGTCGAGGAGCACGGTCTCACCGAACTCGCCGAGCATCACGTTCTCCGGTTTGATGTCCCGGTGGATGACGCCGCGGCTGTGGGCAAAGGCGATCGCCTGGCAGAGATCCACGAAGTGGCTCAGCAGCTC
>JAUUZB010000911.1 GCA_030590185.1 Deltaproteobacteria bacterium | reverse complement strand
GATGGCCTTTGGCATGACCGCCGAGGCCGAGCTCTCGGCCGGGGTTTCGGAGTCGATCCTGCTCGGCACCATCGGCGCGGTCCTCTCCGGTTCGGTGTTCGGCGACCACTGCTCGCCGATCTCGGACACCACCATCATGTCCTCGATGACCTCGGCGGCGGACCACATCGACCACGTGCGGACGCAGTTGCCTTATGCGCTGACGGTGGGCGGGGTGGCGTGTGTGTTCGGGTATCTGCCGGCTGGGTATGGGTGGCCGGTGTGGATGCTGATCCCGGTTGGGATCGCGGTGTTGGCGGGGGTGTTGTTTTTGGTGGGACGGCCCCTGCCCAAAACTGCGCGCGGGGACTAGGCCGCGGCCAACCGCAGGAAAGCGCGGTCAACGGATCCGGCGAGCTCCCGGGGCGCTGAGTCGAACAGCTCAGCGGCGCCGAGAGGTCGATGCACCCACTCAGCGCGCGGTTGGGGCGCCGGGCTCTCGGGGCGGGGTTGCTGGCGAACGATCGGCCGGGGGGGAGTTGGGTCGTGGGGGAGGATGATCTCGGTGCGGCCCACGGCTGCGGCCTCGGGGATGGTGACGCCGAGGGGGAGGTAGCCCCAGCTCGACGGGGAGGAGCGGATCTCGATCCTCGGCTCGGGGCGGTGCATCTCGACTAGGGGCGCCGGGGACTTGATGATCGGGACCCGGCCGAGCTCGCTCGGGGAGACCGGCAAGATGATCCGGTCGTTGGCGGCGGACAGGCTGTCGGGCAACGTCACGGCACCGACGGGGGCGTACACCCAACCCTGGGGCTGCTCGAGCGCGGGCGCATCCGGCGCGTCGGCGAGCACCTGCTTGAGACGCTCGACCAAGTCGGTGGTCCGGAACGGCTTGGCGATCACGGCGGCCATGCCGAGCTCGGCGCATTGGGCGCGCAATTCCTGTGAGTCCGCTCCGGTCAAAAACACGATGGGTAGATCACGCAGGTCCGCACGACTGCGGATTTGGCGGGCGAGGGAGAGCCCATCGACGTTCGGCATGATGAAGTCGGTGAGCACCAGGTCCGGTCGTTCCGAGGCGAGATAAACGAGCGCCTGTTGGCCGTCACAGACGGCGATGGTGCGTACGTGAGAACCGGTCAGCGTGGCCTCGATGAGATCCCGGACCGGGGCGTAATCCTCAACCACCAGTATCTTGGGCCTGCGTGACATGATTCTCTCCGCCAGGGGACTTCCTGCATTATCGTGCGTCATGCCCCAAAGTTGCCGGGATCTCGCTCCGTAACAGGCCCTTGACACGAAGCGTCAATACGGTGTTTGCGGGGATCCCACAGAAGCAAAAACAGGAGTCAAAACGTGCGGATCGGCGCGTTCCTGGTGATCCTGGCCGCGGCCACGACCGCCTGCCACGAGCAAAAACTGAACCCGGCGCTCGACTGCACCCGGCTCGCGACGCAGCTCGAGGCCGGCTGCGCTGAGCAGGCGGTGCCGGTGGCAGTATTCGCTGACCTCATCCGGCATTGCCACATCTTCCATGGCGAGCTCGAGAACCGCGCCGAGATCCGCGCCTGTACCCAACGCACCGACTGTGCGAACCGCGCCAGGTGCATCGGCGATCTCTGCTCCACCGGATGCCGGCGAGCCGCTCGTCCCCTACTCGCCAAGGGCTGCAAACAGATCGACGACGACACCTGGGACTGCCACGGGGGCCAGCTCACCCGCGACCTGCGTTGGGTCAACCTGAGTCGCCTCGAGCTACGGGAGGTCAATTTGGCCGAGGTCGACCTACGGGGCTCGACCCTGATCGAGAGCCAGCTCGAGGGCGCTGACCTCAGCCGGGCACGCCTCGAGGGAGCGTTGCTCGCCGGCGCCAACCTCAGCCGGGCGACCGCCGAGGGGGCAAACTTCGAGGCCGCGGTGCTCACCGGCGTCAACTTGAGCGGCGCACGCCTGAGCAACGCCGCCTTGCACACCGATCTCAGCGGCGCCAACCTGCGCGGCGCCGAGCTGCGCCAAGTACGATTCGGAGCGAGCCTGCGCGGAGTCGACCTGCGCGACGCCGACCTGACCGGCGCTCAACTCCCCTTTGGCGTCGACCTGAGCGGTGCCCGCTTCGGCAACACGGTCTGTCCGGACGGCACCCGGAGCCAAAACCACAACGAGACCTGCGCCGGGCACGTGGCCGTGACGGAGTGAGCGGGGGCCCGCACGAGGTTGCTGGGCTGGCATGATGGGAGTGGGCCCGCGCCACGCCCTGCCCCACGGCGGCGCGCTCGATGCTTCCATGTCGTGGCTGTGAGCCCCGTCACACCGCCGAGATCCCCAGGGTCCGTCTACCTATCCGTCGTCAAACGTCATTTGCTGACGACGGGCGTCACGGACGACTGGCGCGAATATTGCGACGAGATCCCCTGAGTACCAAATCAGGAGATGACCGTGACAATAGCAATAGCCCGGATGTCCTGTGCGCCCGTGACGATGGCCCTATCCCTCGCGCTCTTCGCAGCGCCCGCTGCGGCGGCAACGGAAGATCCCAACCTGCCGAAGTGGACGGGACATTCGATATTCTATGAAACAACGGCGGAGCGAACCGTGATCTACGGCGTGGGCGCCCATGCCGTGGGCAACCCGTGCAGCGCCCTGATGTCGACGGTGGCCGTGGACATCGCGGCGGCGGGCGGCAACAGCGCCATCGCCAAATACCTGGGCAAGGCCTCCGGCCGCACCACCCACTCGCTGGCGGTCCGCAGCAAAGTGACCGAGGTCCAATCCGGTGACGAAGCGCCCCCCTCCCGGGTGAGGGTCGACGAGATCAATGTCGGCACCAGCGCCACGGTCGCCACCCGCGATGGCATCCCCGGGGTCACCACCGTCGGCGCCTATTTCGATTCGGCCTCGGGCACGCTCTACGTCCTCTCCGCCAAGGTCATCGACCCCGCCCGAGTTCCGTTGGCCGGCCTGTTACCCGGCTCGCCCAAGGGCGGCCAGAGCATCGGTGAGGCGCGCCGAACGATGAGTCAAACCTGCAAGCGATGAACGGGAAACTGCCATGAAAGCCGCGACCCTAGCTGGCAGCGCCCTCATCCTATTCTTGGCGGCGTCCTGCGCAGGGGCGAGCTCCGACGCCCCGCCGGTTACAGGACCGCCCGTGCCCGAGTGGTTGCTGGAGCGCTCCTTTGCGCAGGAAGTCGACGGCAAGCTCTTTCTATTCGCCGTGGCGCGGGTG
>JAUUZB010001127.1 GCA_030590185.1 Deltaproteobacteria bacterium | reverse complement strand
GACGACTTCGTGTTCGGCGGCAACAAGCAGATCGTCCTGAACCTCGAACTCGAGTTCCCCATCATCGAGGTGGCCGGCATCAAGGGGGTCATCTTCTTCGACGCCGGCAACGCCTACTCCGAGGACCAGAATTTCTTCTACATCGACACCGAAGACGCCGGGAAGCCGCGGGCCTACATGATGGGCAATACCCAACCCGTCCCGGGCGGTCCGCCCATCGGTCTGTACTTCGCCTTTGGCTTCGGCTACCGCTGGATCAGCCCGATTGGACCGCTGCGCTTCGAGTGGGGCGTGCCGATCACCAGCCTCTATCCCAAGGGCCACACCCGCCATCAGGACGTCGTGTTCGAGTTCACCATCGGCAACTTCTTCTAGGCCGGTCCCGGCGCACCGCAAATAGGGAAGACCGGTGCAACTCCATGCACCAGTCCATCTTCCTATGGCTCCGAGATCACCAGGGGCCACATCCGGCCGAGCTGCATCATGAAGCTCAGGGCGCCGCGCTCCATGGGGCGCAGCAGGGCGAGCAGGGTGGTGCCGAGGGGCTCGCCGGCCTTGTCGCACAGCTCGGGCCAGACCTCGGCGAGCACGGCGTTCGGGGGCTCCGGCCGTAGCGCCGGGAGGGGGCGTTCCGCTAGGGCGAGCAAGCGCAGCAGGGGTTTGACCCGCTCGAGGAGGGAGAGGATGTCCTCGCCGCAGAGCTCACCGCGCTGTAGCTCGTCGAGGCTGCGCAGCCACAGGGCAAAGGCGCGCAGGGCGTTCGGTACCGCGGCGAGCGGCAGGGCGGTGAGCAGCTCAATCCGCACGGCCGGGATGGCGGCGATCAGGGTGCGCTCGCTGGCCGGTGACAGGGGCGGCGGCGGACCCGCGCAACGCAGCATGTCCAGCCAGAGCTCGGGGTCCTGTGGCGCGGCGAGCACCCCGGGGCGCAGGGCGGCTTGGGTGTCAGCGACGGCGGCGAGCGCCTGCTCGGCACCACCGTCGAGGGCGTCGAGGTTGAGGGCGTCACGGATGCGCTCCTCGAGCTCGCGGCGCTTGGCCGCCGGCAGCGGCGTCACCGGCAGGAGCATCCCGGGCTGCACGGCGTCGAGGAAGGTGTCGTCGTCGTTGGTCAGGTCGGCGAGCACCGCCTCGTGGGTCGAGAGGGGATCCGGCTCCTGCCCCGACCGGGCCGTCCAGGGACAGCGCTCGTGGGGCATGACCACCCACAGGCCATCGAGGTCGACGAGCTTGGAGAAGGGGAACAGGCGACAGATGCGTGGCTTGGCGGCGCTGCCCTCGGCGCGGTGGATGTCGCACAGGTTGTCATCCCCCTGATAGCGGCAACCGTCGGCGTAGGTGAAGAAGGAGGCCAGGGGGCCCTTGGTGTTCTCGTGGTCGAGGAAGGCGGCGATCCGGCGCACCTGCGGGATGCTGCCGATGCGGGTGAGGTCGCCCCCGAGCCCGTGACCCCGGCAGCACTTGCCGCAGGCGGGGCAGTCGTAGGTGAGGCTGCCCGAGGCGAAGGCGAGGTACAGATCCTTGGGGGTGCGGGAGGTCATCGTCCCTCGGGGGCGCGCGCCAGGGCGTCGGCCAGCTGGCGCAGCAGCAGGGTGCGTTGGTGGGGCTCGCGGTCCTCTGGGTCGGCGCGGCCAAAGGTGTCGGCCAGGACCTCCGCTGGGATCGCGCCGGGCAGCAGAGAAGCACTGAGATTCGGCCCTCCCTTTACGCCACGTCCAGATATCTGCCCTCCTCGCCACGGCAAGTCCCAGGCGGTCAACAGGGCGATGGTCGGGCCCAGGGAGCTGACCATCTGCATCAGGGTCTGCGGGATCAGCGGGCGCGACGGTCGCATGCTCTGCCAGTGGGCCGCGTACAGGGACAGGGCTAAGATCGCCTGGGGCAGCTGGCCGAGGGGCAAGGCCTCGAAGGCGAAGAGGCGCAGGGTTGGTGTCCAGGCGGCGATGGTCGGCGCCACCGCCGCAAAGGCATCGGGGCTGGGATCCTCGACTCCGATGATGGTGATCATGCGGTCGAGCCGATCGTAGGTGCGTTCGATCTGCTCGGCCATGCCGCTCAGGTCGAGGGTCTCGAGGGCGTCGGCGCCACCATCGAGCCACGCGGCGGTGGCGGTCTCGGCAAAGGCGACCAGGGGTACCGGCGACGGTTCCTCCAGGGAGGCGGTGGCCGCGTCGCGGATCAGTCGCTCGAGGGCGACGAGATCGACCCCCTCGCTGCGCAATTCCTGCGGTGGAGCGCCCGCGGCACCGTGACGGGTGAGCAACTCGATCACCTCGGCGTGGCTGACGCCCCTGCCGGGCTCAACGCTCAGCGGGCACAACCCGTTGGGCGCCACCACCAGGGCATCGCCGAGGGTCCCGAAGAGGTTGAACGGAAACAGGGCGCAGGCGCGGGGGCGAGGGGTGCGGGTGCCGTTGATCGGGTAGAGCTGACAGCGGCTATCCCCCAGGAACCAGCAGCCGGAGGGTGGGGTGCCGAACAGGGCGATGGAGCTGTCGTCCGGGGGACAGACCAGCTCGAGGGCCGGGTGGTGTCGAATCAAGGCGTCGACCTCGGCCGGGAAAACCGCCAGGGCGCTGGTTTTGCAGCAACGCTGGTCACAGGACTCGCAGGCGAAGCGCAGGGTGGCGTCTGG
>JAUUZB010001151.1 GCA_030590185.1 Deltaproteobacteria bacterium | reverse complement strand
GAAGTCCTCGGTGTCGAGCGGGGTCTCGATCTCAATCTCCGGGTAGGGGTCGCCCCGCATCGTGAAACCAAGCGCCGGCTGCGCGTCCGACGGTGCATCTGGTGATGCTCCCGGTGCTCCCGGTGCTCCTGGCGCTCCTGGTGCTCCTGGCGCTCCTGGTGCTCCTGGTGCTCCTGGTGCTCCTGGTGCTCCTGGTGGCCCCGGTGCTCCCGGTGCTCCCGGCGGCCCGGGCGATCCTCCGAGCAACCGTGGCTCCGCGTCGTGTGGCGACGGCCCACCGAGCAGCGGCGGTTCCGCGTCGTCTGGCGATAGCCCACCGAGCAGTGGCGGCTCCTCCTCGCCCGGCTGCGTCGGGCCGAGCAACGGCGGCTCGGCTCCGGCGTCGGTCGTGGCCCGGGCCAGGGCGCGGGCCGCGATGCGCAGTGCCCGCTTGTTCTTGAGGGGGCCGAGCTTGGCCCCGAGGGCCAACCCGAGGGTGGAGCTATCGACCGGCTCGATTACGATCTGGTGTTCCCCGTACGGGATCATGAGCGACAGGGATTGTTCGTAGCCCAGGCCGAACAACGGGTGATCCGTGAGCTTCCACCGCTTTGTGGGTTTGCGCGGCAACGCCAGACGGGCGGGATGGTTGTCGTCGAGCTGGAGGCTGAAGGAGGCGCTGCCCTTGGCCCCCTGCTTGAGGGTGAGCAGATGGAGCCGCAGCTCGAGCTCGCCCGGGCCCTGCACGGTCAACCGCACCTTTCGGGGGCCCTTGATCAGCACGAGGCCCTTAGGCGCGCTTTGGCCCCTGACTTTGAGCGGCGCCGCGTCGGCCGGCTCGAGCGCCAGCTCCTCCACCCAACGGGGTGCACCGAAACAGACCGAGGCGGCGAGTAGGGTCGCGAGGGTCGTTGAGGAGATCATCGATCGGGGCCGGTGTAGATGCAACGTGCCGTGCAGGTCTCGTGGATCACCACGGCACAGAGGCCAGGCAACGGGCCGCACAGACGATCCCAGATGTAGCGGGCCAGGATTTCGCTGGTGGCGTTTTCGAGGCCGGGTACGTCGTTGAGAATGTGATGGTCGAGATCGGCCATGAGCGGGGCAAAGGCGTTGGTCAGCTCGGCGAAGTCACAGACCCAGCCGGTGGTTGGGTCGACCTCCCCGGTGACGTGGATCTCGCACCGGAAACTGTGACCGTGCAGGCGCCGACACTTGTGCCCCTCCGGGGTGTGGGGGAGGTGGTGGGCCGCTTCGAAGCGCAGCTCTTTGATTATTGTCATCGCCACTTCGGTCCGCGCCATAGCACGTCGCACAGGGGAGGCGAAGGGGCCGCCAGGCACCTCGCCGGTCCGCCTTGACCTGGCCGGCGGGGCGGAGCGAAGATTCGTCTCCCATGCCCGATCCGGATCTCGAAGCGGCCCTGGCCGAATCGTGCGACCTGACGCGCGCCGAGAAGCTGCGCATCATCGTCGCACAGCGAGACCAACAGGGGGGGACCCATTGGGTGGCGCTCGGCCTGAGAGGCGATCCGAGCGCCGCTGATATCAAGAAGGCCTACTTCGATCTCTCCAAGCAGTTTCACCCGGATCGCTACTTCGGGAAGAACCTCGGTTCCTTTACCAAGCGGGTCGAAGAGGTTTTCCGTGGGCTCAAGGAAGCCTACGAGGTCCTCGGCAACGACAAGAAGCGGGCCCTGTATCGGGCTAGCCATCCGCCCCCGGCCCCACGGAAACGCAAGCCCCTCGAAGTGGTCGATAGCCGTTTCGGCCGCGGCAAGGCCAAGGCCAAGCCAACAGCGGCCGCCGACGCCGAGGAAGTAACCGGGCCGGTGGGTGCGTCCGGGGCGGTGCCCGATCTCGACAAGGCAGCACGCCTCGAGGCGCGACGGGCTGAGATCCTCGCCCAACGCCGCCGAAAGAAAACCGCCCCACTTCAGAACCAAGCCAAGAAGGCGCGCGACCTCTATGAGCTCGGGCTCAAGCAACTAGCGGACAAGGATGTTGTCGCCGCTGCCTCCAGTTTTGAGATCGCCGCGGCCTACGCTCCGAACAACGCCGAGTACCAGGCGCGCCACGAAGAGGTGCAGCAGTCCGCCAAACAGCAACGCACCCGTGAGCTGATCGAACAGGCGGACCTCGAGGCGGCCACCGGTCAGGTGGGCCTCGCGGCGCGCCTGTATGCTGAGGCCTCCGACTTGATCCCGACCATGACCAAGCACGCCATGCGTGCCGCCGAGTGCTTCGCAGCCGCCAGCGACCGCGCCAAGGCGATGGAGTACGCCGAGCGAGCGGTCAAGGCGTCCCCACGTCGCAAGGAGGCCCGCAAGGTGATCGCCGCTCTGCTCGAAGCCAAGGGGGATGTCGCCGGGGCGATCTCCCATCTCGAGATCGCCGCGTCCTTAGATAAGGGTGACGGGGAGGTCAAGAAGGCGCTCAAGCGGCTCGCAAAAAAAGCCAAATGATCCGGCCACGCCCGACGCTTGCATCCACAGTTCCAGGCAAGATAGGGGATGAATTGAGCTGACGGATGAGTTGAGGGGCCGGCGAGGGATAGCCTGCCCGTTGCCGGAGCTGGAGCTACGACCGAATATGGCCAAAGTTATCGGT
>JAUUZB010000974.1 GCA_030590185.1 Deltaproteobacteria bacterium | reverse complement strand
GAGCTGGTCGGCGAGCAGATTCGCTGGGCCCTGCCTCGTTACCTGCGCTCGACCATCCACACGGAGCGGCCCACCGGCAGGCTCCTCGACGTGGTGACGTCGCTGCGGGGGGGGATCCCGCCGGATCACCTGCGCCAGATAGAGGCCCTAGCCAAGAGCGCGCGGATCGATCTCGACACCCTGCTTCTGGTCAACCTAGCTCCCGAGGCCTACGCCGGCATGGCCTGCTCCTGCATGGCGGCTCAGGGAACAAAGTCGACAACCGGAGAGGTCGTGCTGGCGCGCAACCTCGATTGGTATGGTGGAGAGGTTCTGGCCGAGCTCGGACTCGTGGTGATCGAGTCCGTTCGTGGTCGCCGCTTTGCGAGCCTGACCTGGCCCGGCATCGTGGGGGTCGTCACCGGAGTAAACGATCAGCGCCTCGCCGTCGCGAACCTCGTGGTGCTCGGTGAGAAGGCGAAGCCGGTCGCCGGGATCCCAACCCTGTTCGCGCTGCGCTCGATCCTCGAGGGATCGGACAACGCCGAGGCCGCGGCGGATTGGCTGGAGGGCCAGGAACGCACCGTGCCGCAGAACTACATCTTTGCCGACCCAGGGGGCGCCCTCGTGCTGGAGACGTGGCGTCAGCGTTTCAAGCGGCGTCGGCCGGTCGATGGATTCATCGCGGTTGGCAATCTTTTTGATGAGGACGAGGGCGCTCACCCCCGCGGTCGCTATGTGCGGATGCAAAGGGTAGGCAGGGCGAGGGCCCTCGGGTTCGAGGAGTTGCATGCTGGGCTCGAGTCCGTGGCGATGGGGGAGATGACGGTTCAGTCCGCGATCATCTATCCCGAGGATCTGATCGTGTTTGGCTCGACACGATCTCGTCCTGCGGCAGAAGGCCCGTTCTGGAAGTTGGACCTGACGACCCACTTGAAAGCCAACCTACCGTAGGCGACTCGTTGGGCTCTGTTCGCGCGGAATCGGTTGCGCGGCGCGAATCAATCGAAGGTCAAAAGGTCAAGGCGAGGCTGCAAGCCCAGCCCGCGTTGCCGTCCGGGGTGACGACCGGGCTCAACGAGACGGTACGGAAGGGCGCCTCGGCCAAGTCCGTCACTTCATTCGCCTCGGGGGTGGCCAGGAGCATGACGAGGAGTCCCGACACGACGGCCACACCTCCGGTCAACCAGAGCACCACTGCCATCTCATCTGCGCCAGAAAGGCCACTCCGCCATCCGAGGAAATCGTTGTCGTGGCCCGTGACTTTGCCGAAGTAGGCGCCCACCGCGGCGAGGCTGGCGAGCCCGAGCGCTGCCCCACCGGCGATCATTCCAATCCCGGTCCAAAGCCACACGCGGTCGAGCTCACCGAGGCGGTCACTCATGGCGAGGGCTGTGCAGGCCGGGTGGACGCCAGCGACGCACGCCTCATAGAGATCCGGCACGACGTCGTCCTCCTGCAACAACACGAGCTTGGCGCACGCGTCCTCAGTTCCATGTCTGCAGGCGAAGGCGCCGATCTCTCGCAGGTTCTTTCCTTGTTCGCGCAGGCTCTTGCAGGCCTCAGCTTTCTCGGACAGGCAAGCCATGGCGACCTGAATGTCGTCGTCGCCCAAGGGAGGCTCTTCTTCGCCGGGCTCATCACCGGCCGGCTCTGCCTTTGCCGGTGCTGCCTTTGCGGTTTCCTCCTCAGCCGGCTCTCCCCCCTCTGCCAGGTCGAACTTGGCCCGAAAGGTCTTGACCACGAGCTGGCGGATACCATCGGTATAATTGTCCGGACTATCCTTGATCTCGACGCTGGTGCGTTTGAGCACCTTGGCCATCAGGCTGTCGAGCAGGGTGCCGGTGAGCAGAAGCTTTGAGCCCAACACGTCGATCGTACTGGTGAACAAGTACCGGCTGCCCAGCGCTCCTGCGAGCTCCGCAGCGCAAGCGACATCATCGCATCCCGCCACATCCCTCATCTTCTCAAAGCCGATCATGGAAGCGACGTCTTGAGGACTGATCACGTCGAAGCGGCCGATATCGTCGACCGCGGTGACGAGCAGGTTGTCCAACACCCTGATGGTCTTCTTCTTGATCGTATTCGTCCGCAACGGCATCACGGCGACGGCGGCCCGTCCCGCTTCGGCCCGAGCAGACGAGCTCGAGAGCATCGAAAATGCAAGGAGAAATAGAAGTGTGGAACGAAAAGCCATCACTCCCCCCAAAAATACGCCGGTCCTGTCAACCAAACTGAGTCCTCATCTTGTCGGTCCTTTTCTGACCCCAAGTCAAGCCGGCACCCTCGAGAGGCAACGGAGGCTTGCGCCGCTCAGGCAAACAGCGCGAGACGGTGTTGCGTTCCTAGTCGCCCTGGGACGCCGCCGACAACTGCCCGTAGAGCGGCGTCATCAAAGAGTCACCGCCGTTCGCCACCACCGTCTGCCCGTTGACCGCCCGCGCCCAGGGGCTCGCCATGGTCGCCAACAGAAAGCCTACCTCCCGCGGATCGATCAGACGACTCTGGACCGCGGCCGCGGTGCCGCGCTCGCGTACGCCCAGCCAGGCCGGGTAACGATCGAGACCGGGGGTGTCGGCGACGCCAGGGGCCACGACGCAACTCGTGATCCCCATCGCCGCCCACTCCACCGCGATCGCCTTGTGCATGGAGGTCAAGCCGTTGCGGGCGGCGCCCATGGCCGGCATTCCCGGGTAGCCCTGGTCCACGTCGGCGGTCACTGTTACCACCCGGCCGCCGTGGTCACGCATGGACTGTTCGAAGGTCTCGTGAATGACGTTCCAGGTGCCGATCAAAATCCGGTCGACCGTGCGGCGTAGGATCTCGGTGCTCAAGGCCGCGGCGGGCACCGGCTCCTGACCGCCGGCGACGTTGATCAAGACATCGATCTGGCCGAGGTGATCCTTGGTGCGGGCGATGAGCTCCTGAACCGAGAGGCCCTTCTTCTGCGCGGCCTCCTCGGGGGTGCGGTTGCGGATGTCGACGCCGCCGATGACCAGGACGTCGGGCAAGGCCAGGGCCTCGTCGTCGTACGTGGCGGCGTAGCCGGCGAACACTTCCCGCACCGCCTCCTCGGCGATCCGGTCGGTG